>CAZHOC010000122.1:0-9616 GCA_964534295.1 uncultured Bacteroidia bacterium
CTATCTTCGGATGGAAAAATACGTACTCTAATGCTTAAGAATTTTCGCTTACGTGTATTGCTTTGGGTAGGCTTATTGCTAATTCTGCTAAGTCTTATTTTGTTAAGTTGGCAGGCTGAGCAATACTACCTCGCAGGGCTTTTGACTTTAGGCTTAGCTTACAGTGTTTTTGCCCTGATCCGCTACGTCGAGAAAACCAATCGAGATCTCGCTCGCTTTTTTAGTGCCGTCAAATACAACGACTTTACCCTCAATCCGCTTCCTCAGTCTAAGGGAGACAGCTTCGCTGAACTCTATGACAGCTTTAATGCGGTAAATCAAAAATTTCTGGACGTACGTGCCGAAAAGGAGGCCAATCACCAATTTTTGCAGACTTTGGTCAAGCACATTGACATTGGTATCCTCTGTGTCAACCCTGAGGGAGAAGTAATATTGATGAATCAGGCCTTGCAAAAGCTATTACACAAGTCCTATCTCGTCAAATTGGATAGCCTGCAAAAGATCGATCAAAAGCTATGGGAACTGGTCAAAGACCTAGGCAACGGCCAACGTGAACTCCTCAAAATCAATCTCCAAAACAAACTACTCCATCTCTCTATCCAGTGCGCAGAGATTGTCATGCAAGGTGAAGCTTTAAGATTATTTTCATTCCAAAACATACAAACTGAGCTAGAAGCGCAAGAATTAAATGCCTGGCAAAAACTAATTCGCATCCTGACCCATGAGATCATGAATTCGGTAGCCCCTATCAGTTCACTTAGTGCCACCATACAAAAGCTACTAGAGGGAAAAGAAGAGCTTAAGAGCAACAATCTGGATAAGCTGCGAAAGTCGATAGCGGTTATCGAGCGACGCAGTGAGGGTTTGCTTAGTTTTACGGAAACCTACCGTACCCTAACAAGAATCCCACCCCCTCAGTTTCAAGAAATTGTGGTCGACGAATTATTCGACGAAGTCGTAACCCTTATGCAACCTGCCCTAGACAAAGGTCTCATCACCCTCGAAAAGGAAATCCGAGGCGATAAACTAGGCTTTAGTGGCGATCCTCACCTATTGGAGCAAGTTCTCATCAATCTGATCAAAAACGCGATCGATGCGCTCGAAGAAACGCCAGAGGCAAAAATCCAACTCAAGGCCTTTAGCGACACTGATAATCGTCTTTGCTTACAAGTAGTCGATAATGGACCGGGAATCCCGGCAGATAAAATGGAAGAAATTTTTGTCCCATTCTTCACCACCAAAGAAAATGGTTCCGGCATTGGTTTAAGCCTATCTCGGCAGATCATCCGGATGCATCAAGGCAGCCTTGAGTTACAATCAGTCGAAGATCATGGTACCAGTGTGAGTATTTGGATTTGAATTGTTGAATTGTTGAATTGTTGAATTGTTGAATTAAAGAAGGCACAAAGCGTCTTTTTCCCAATCAAAAACTCAATAAATCAGCCCTTCAATAATTCTAAAAAGCGGTAACGATCCCAAAATAGGCCCTTTTTAAAAGCTCTTAATTTCCTGTATCTTAAGTAATTGATCGGAAATAAAAAGTCCGGCAAAGCGAGCTAATTGTAATCCTTTGTCTTAGGACCAACTACTTTCGTCTAAGTACTCAAAATCTATGAATGGACTACTACGCTGGCTGATCTTGATCAGTTTACCCATTTTACTTTGGGTCATTTTTAGCGCGAGCAAAGGCAGCGAAACTCATATCCCAGATGAGGTGAGTTTTAACTTTCATGTCCGTCCCCTTCTTTCTCAAAACTGTTTTAGTTGTCATGGACCAGACCCTACGAGTCGGAAGGCTGACTTACGTTTGGATACTGAAGAAGGCGCAAAGGCTTTGCTAGAGAGTGGTATCCAAGTCATAGTGGAGGGTGATGCGGAGGAAAGCGGACTTTGGCAGCGTATTCATAGCGAGGATCCGGAAATGATCATGCCGCCGCCAGAAAGTAAAAAAGTACTTACCGATTACGAAAAAGCCATCCTCGAAAAATGGATAGAACAAGGAGCGAAATGGGAGAAATTTTGGGCCTTTATCCCGCCAAAATCTAGTCAGCCAAACTCCCTTAAGACTACAGCGCTGATTGACGAACTAATTGAAGAAAGTATTGATGAACAGGACTTAGCTCTTAGTCCAAGAGCGCCTGCTCACCAAAGATTTCGTCGCCTCTCTTATGTTCTGACGGGCCTCCCCCCTAGCCTAGCGGAGCTTGAGGCTTTTCGGACAGATACGAGCCAGACGGCTTATGCAGGCTGGGTTGAATACTATCTCGCTTCTCCGCGTTTTGGGGAGCGCTGGGCCCGCCATTGGATGGATCTAATGCGCTATGCCGATACCCAAGGTCATGAATTTGATTATGCCATTGATGGCGCTTGGCGATATCGTGACTATTTGATCAGGGCCTTCAACCAGGATGTTCCCTACGATCAATTGGTGCAGGAGCATTTAGCAGGTGATTTATTAGATCGCCCTCGGCGGAACCCTATCACCCAGGAAAACGAATCGGTTTATGGCACCATGTATATGGCGCTAGGAGAAGGCAAACACAGCCCCGTCAATATCAAACAAGAAGAGGCCGATCGCATCGACAACAATATCGACTTGACTAGCAAAGCATTTTTGGGGCTTACGGTTAGTTGCGCTCGTTGCCATGACCATAAATTCGACCCAATCCCGACCAAGGATTATTACCGTATGTACGGGCTGTTTGAAAGCGCTCGCTTTCATCGCTATGGTGCGGGATTAGGGGATTGGGAAGCACAGATCAAGAAGGATCAAAAGCAAATGGAAGCCTTGCGAGCCTTTTTAAATCCTCCCGCTCCTTCCCAAGATATTCATAGCCTTTGGCCAGATACGGTGCAGGTATTAGCCGATTTTCGGAACGCTAGTACTGAGAATTGGATAGCTGATGGACCTGCCTTTATGGCGGGAAATACTGCCAGCAGACCTTTGCTTGATGAGAAAAAATCACGCGCCAGAGTTTCAGGCTTGGGTTCTATGCGCTCCGACTTATATGGCAAAGGCATTCCAGGAGCATTGCGTTCTCCGAACTTCACCTTGGATAAAGATATCATCTCCCTCAAAGTAAGGGGTCATGGATCGGTGGTACGATTGATCATTGAAAATTTCCAGCTCATCCAATTCCCTATCTATGGACAGCTCGAGCGTCGGATTTACAAGGAAAAATGGCACACCGTCCAAATAGATAATCTGAAACCCTATCAAGGCCGTAAAGCCTATATAGAAATCCTGCCGGGTATCTATGATCGCCATAACCTTAAGAGCGATAAAGACGCATGGATTGAAGTTCAATGGGCCGTAGCCCACAATGGCAAAAAACCATCAGAACCAGCATACAGAGTTAAGAATCAAGCTTTTCAAAGCATTGGAGAGGACCTAGTTCCTCAGAAACTTGATTTTAGTTCGCTCCAATCCAATCAATATTTCACGGCGATGAAGGAAGGGCAGGCTGTATATAGCCCCGTATTTGAGCGGGGGCAGGTGGATCAGCGAGCGGATACTCTTTTACCACATGCCTTTTTGTCTGCCTTGGGGGGAGGTAGCGCCTACATCGGCGAACGCGACCACCGTTTAGATTTTGCTGAATCCATTGTCAGTGCAGACAACCCCATCGCCGCCAGAGTCATGGTCAATCGATTGTGGCATTATGTCTTTGGGCGGGGCTTGGTCGCTACTCCCGACAATTTTGGTTTGCAAGGCAAGCTTCCGACTCATCCTGAACTATTAGATGAATTAGCCCTAAGGTTTCAAGCAGAAAACTGGTCCATCAAAGCCATGCTGAGAGCGATGGTACTCAGCGAAACTTTTCAAAGGGCAAGCGTTCCGCGCAGCGGTAGCCAACAAAAAGATCCTCAAAATCTTTATCTCTCCCACTTTAGTGTCAGACGCTTAGAAGCTGAAGCAATACGTGATGGCATACTCGCTGTCTCGGGCTGTTTAGATACGGCTATGTATGGGGAGACCGTGCCAATACATTTGACGGAATTCATGCGAGGACGGGGAAGGCCTCGAGTAAGCGGACCTTTGGACGGCATGGCTAGACGCTCTGTGTATCAGGGAATCCGCCGCAACTTCTTGCCGCCCTTTTTGCAGGCCTTTGACTTTCCGGTGCCCTTTACTGCCTTCGGTAAACGCAATGTCTCTAATGTACCCGCTCAGAGTCTAAGCTTGATGAATGATCCATTTGTGCAGGAGCAGGCTCGTTATTGGGCGGAAAATAGTGCGCAAGATGATGGTCTAGCAAGCTCAGACCGCATCAGCAGACTTTACGAACAGGCATTTGCGCGTTCGCCCAAGGCGGAAGAAATAAAAAGCGGCCAAGCATTCCTGCAATCTCAAGCCCTCTTATATCTGGAAGATCCTGATGCTCAAGCCAAAGCTTGGGCTGACTATACGCATATGCTGATCAACCTCAAGGAGTTTATCTTTTTGCTATGAAAATAGAGCGTTTATTCCTCCCCCTGCCCCCTCCAAAGGGGGATAAGGTTTTACAAACCATAAGTTTTTTTCCCCCTTCGGAGGGGGTCGGAGGAGGAAAAGACCCATCCAATTTCAATCCATGAAGCATCCACAACATATCAGTCGTCGCCAAATGCTCAATCGCTGTAAGCAAGGCTTTGGCGGTTTTGCCCTGCTTAGTATGATGGGTGGATTAGGCTGCTTGGCCGAGGAGAAAAAAGCCTTCTCCGCAGGAGCTATAAAAGGCCTATTGCCCTCCACACACTTTGCTCCGAAAGCCAAGAGCATCATCTTTTTGTACATGGATGGAGGGATCTCTCAAGTGGATAGCTTTGATCCTAAACCGCGCCTATATGACGAGAGAGGGCAAAATCCCTACGCAAAATTCAAAGTTGACAATACCCAATTTGACGACATCGGCAGTCTAATGCCTAGCCTCTGGGACTTCAAACAGTATGGCGAATCAGGCATGTGGATGAGTGATCTCTTCCCACATATCGCGACTTGTGTAGATGATATTGCGATGGTGCGTTCGATGACTTCTCGCTTTCCTGAGCATACCAATGCGAACTACTTTTTGCATACGGGTATCGGTATTCAGGGTAGGCCGAGTATGGGCGCCTGGATTCAATATGGCCTAGGTAGCGAAAATCAAAATCTACCTGCTTATGTGGTACTGGATAGTGGTTTGATCCCTCCCGGTGGGCTGGACAATTTCACCTCTGGCTTTTTACCGGCATCTTATCAAGCTTCGATATTTCGTTCGGGAGATACGCCTTTGGCGAACGTTTCTCCTACTGAGCCTAGCGATGCGCATCAAAAACAAAAGCTGCTGGCCATGCAATTACTTGATTCCCAGCTCCAACAGCAATTAGGTCCCAATGATGCGATCGAATCTGCGATTCAAAACTATGAGATGGCAGCGCGTATGCAGCTTTCGGTGCCTGAAGTAGCTGATCTCCGCAATGAGACTCTACTCACCCGCCAACTATATGGGATGTTAGACGAAGACGAGCATACTCGTAATTATGGTGCTCAATGTCTCTTGGCGCGACGCTTGGTTGAAAAGGGTGTTCGTTTTATAGAATTGACTTGTCCCCAAGTGGCAGCTGATCGCTGGGATCAACATAGCGATCTCAAAAACGGCCATGAGCGCAACGCGCATGCAGTAGACCAACCCATCGCAGGTTTGCTCAAGGATCTTAAATGGCGCGGCTTATTAGAAGATACTCTGGTGGTATTCGCTGGAGAATTTGGGCGCACTCCTTTTTCTCAAGGAGGAGATGGTCGCGATCATAATCCTTCGGCCTTTTCGATTTGGATGGCCGGCGGCGGCATCAAAGGCGGTACTGTTTACGGCAAGACTGATGAATATGGTTATCGTGTAGTCGAGAACCCTACTACCATCCATGATCTACACGCGACGATGCTGCATTTGCTAGGCATGGATCATGAGCGGCTGACCTACCGTTTTGGGGGGCGAGACATACGACTCACCGATGTGCATGGGCATGTAATCAAGGATATTTTGGTATGACCGCTGCGCGGAACGCTTACGCTAGAGACACAAAATTTTGCGTCTCTACAATCGCGACACAAACTGGTCTTGCTTGATCACAACTGCTCTAAAGGCATAAATAATCAGCATAATCGCTCCCGCCAACAGGCAGGCGATCCCCACGGCTACAAATAAGGTTACGATCAAAATGCCTGATTCCATGGTGCTGGCATTCCAAATGGAGCCGATAAAGCCTCCAAGGGTACACATGGTTACAGACGCATAAAGACTCACCAAGGCATTGTTGATGAGTCTTAGCTGTTTTATTTTTCGTTGTAGGATACTGCGATCACATTCTTGCTTTTCGAAGAGATCGTTGATTTCGCCAGTTAAGGCTACCGACCAATTGGTGGTAGACATGATCATCAGACCAATGCCCGGCAATATCGTTAGAGGAAAGACCCAGCTTTCAAATTCCATAATCCAAAGGCTTAGGAATCTAAACTAGTCATTTTTTCATCCAGTCCAGTATCGCATCTCTGATTTGGTCGGCTGCATGACCATCTCCAAAGGAAGCTCGAGCCGCCGCAGTAAAATCTGGCCTTCCATTTTCCCATTTACTTTGCCAAGCCTGTACTGCATTGCGGATCAAAGCGGGATCAGCTCCGGTCAAAACATTGGCTCCCGCATTGATGGTATCATCCCACTCGGTTTCATCCCGCATCGTTACGCAGGGCGTATTGAGAAAAAAGGCTTCTTTTTGGAGTCCACCAGAGTCAGTAAGAGCCATGCGCGCTTGAGACATGAGCTGCATCATATCGAGATAGCCCACGGGCTCGATGATCTTAAAGTTCGCCGAAGGCGTCCAATCCAAATCAAAAGCGGCCAAACGCGCCTTAGTACGTGGATGAAGCGGCAATACCAAAGGAAACTCGGTATCAGCGATTTCATTGAGCGTATCCAAAATCGCTTTGAGGCGATCGGGATTATCAGTATTGGAAGGGCGATGCATGGTTACCAGCGCATACTCATCGGCTGTTAGTCCATGATCCCGGAGGATAGTCGAATGCTCGGCTGCGATGGCGCTATTCTGCAGAACGGTATCGTACATAATATCGCCGGTGGCTACAGTGCGTTCACTTAGACCTTCATCAGCTAAATGTTTGACGGCAGTCTCTGTCGGTGCCAGCAGCAAATCGCTCCCATGATCCGTGAGGATACGGTTGATTTCTTCAGGCATCTTGCGATTGAAGCTGCGGAGACCTGCCTCGATATGCGCGATGGGGATATGCAGTTTTGTAGCGGCAATGGCACCAGCGAGCGTGCTATTGGTATCGCCAAAAACGACCACCATATCAGGTCGAGCGTCTAGAAATATCTTCTCGACTCCTTCTAACATTTTAGCAGTTTGGGCACCGTGGCTACCAGAACCTACACCGAGATGGTGATCCGGAGCTGGGATCTGGAGTTCTGCGAAGAAGACATCCGAAAGCCCCTTGTCATAATGCTGCCCGGTATGGACAATGATATGCTCGATCTGTTGTTCTTGAGTAGCATTATGCGCTTGAATACTACGAACTAGAGGGGCAAGTTTGATAAACTGTGGCCTAGCACCAACGATACTTAGCCAAGTTAAAGTTTGAGACATTTAACAGATTTATTTATGCAACATCCAATGTGCGCCATCGTCCACTGGACTTAGTTTGGCTTGGCGGATACGATGTACGAGTTCAATTGCGGGTCGAGCCGCTTCCATTCCAAAGGACTCTCCAGAGAGAATATGCTCGTACATACGCGTATGAAGATCGGTAAAACCCGTGGAAAATTCTATTTCATTCCCATCATAAGTGAGGGAGCGATAAGTAGGTTTGCCTTCATCCTTGGCTTCTTGAGGCAGGTCATGCCGATCGATAGAAAGATACCATTTGACGTTTGCTCCTTCTAGTTCGATGCTACCACTCATTTTTTGTGGCTCTGAAAGGTAGACTTTAAAGTCTTGTACCTTGCCAAAAAGCCAGATGAGCAGATCAAAGAAGTGAATCCCGATATTAGTAGCGATACCACCGGATTTGTCAATATCTCCCTTCCATGAATAGAGATACCAAGCCCCTCGAGAAGTCATATAGGTAAGGTCGATTTCGTACTTTTTGTCGCTTTTGTTTTTTTCTAGCGCTTCGCGCAACGCTAAGATCGTATCGTGCACCCGAAGTTGCAGGATAGGGTAAACTTTACCTTCTGATTCTTGCTCCAGTTGCTCGAGGGCATCAAGTTGCCAAGGATTAGCGACTAGGGGTTTTTCACAGATTGCATTTGCGCCTAGGCGTAGGGCCAGACGCATATGCGCATCGTGCAAGTAATTAGGGCTACAGATAGAGAGGTAGTCTATCCCACTCCGATTGACATCTCTTTTGATTCTTTCCAGATGGCGATCAAAACGTTCAAATTCAGAGAAGAAGGATACATCAGTAAAATAGCGATCCAAAATTCCTACTGAATCGTGCGGGTCCATAGCTGCAATCAGTTCATTACCCGTTTCTTTGATCGCTTTTAAATGTCTAGGGGCAATGTAACCAGCTATACCGGTAAGGGCAAAATACTTTTTCATACTAGTCGTCAACCGTAATGCTTAATGTGATAAAACTAGTCTTAATATATCCAATCCATAGTACCCAAAAAGGAACTACTGAGACTAGATAACGTGGCACTGCATGTACAATACTCGTTAAGCCGAGGTAAAGTAGAAAAATAAACCAAATGGCAAATAATTCGGGGGGGATTTTTTTTCGGACGCCCCAAGCAACCCAAAGGCTTAGTAGGAGCGGAACGAGGATTAAACCATTGCTAATGATATAGGCGATGGGTCGTAAATCTTGTTGACGATAAGATTTAGGGAAGCCCCAAAAGAGGCGAAAAATATTTGCTGTCCAATTTTGTATGTAATGTTTAGGATTGGCTTTGATATTTTCTTTTGCCCGTTGCTTAAGCGCTCTGTCTCTTTCAATATGGTTGAGGGGCACTAAGCTGAGAAAAAACTCTTTATGTATAGGGGAAACTTCCGGTATTTGATTGTACAATATTTCGTCTCTTGATTGCCAGTCTCCAAACTCATTGTTTTCCTTGGAAGACATCCAATAGAGTACCTCACCTCCATTGGTTCCCCAATAAAACAGTTTACCAGAAAGTGAATAAGTATAAGCCAAATAGGGTAAACAAAAGAGTATCCCAACCCCAACGGTCATAGCCCATCCTCTAATATTGGGTTTACGAAACAAGAGGGCTGCAATCCCTAGGAAAGGCAATGAAAAAAATAAGGAGTAGCCGTAGACAAAACGCGTCATGGCCAAGAGTCCAATAAAACAGCCTGCAATCAGAAAATCCTTTATATGCTTTTTCTCTTTTCGATTGGCTCGCAAAAAGAAATATAGAAAGCCACAAATCAAGAAAAAATAATATGCTTCATATACTGCTAGAGATATTTCCTTGAGCATGACAGGATATAAACCCATAAATAAAGTCAAGAAATACGCTAGTCGTTTCGAGGTAAAAAACTCCAATGCTCTTTGAAAAAACATCAATCCCCCTAAGATCAAAAAGATGTTAGCAAATACAGGAACTAATTTAGGAAGGCCTAAGGCAATAAAGGG
>CAZHOC010000123.1:0-9576 GCA_964534295.1 uncultured Bacteroidia bacterium
CAATCAGATGGAACTCCTGAGCAGGCAGCCACTTATAAAGCAAGAAGCTTGCAAATAGCGAGTGAGATGGCATTTTTGTTTGCGAGTTTGTAGAAAAGATTCCGGAATCTTTATTTCTAGTTTCTGCTTCGCAGAACGCTTGTGGGATTGTTGATTTGTTGAATTTTAGAGTTTTTGAATTCCTTCATTCAACTCTTCAATCATTCAACTCTTCAATCATTCAACAAATCAATAATTCTCTACTCATCCATTTCATTTAGCATGCGCTCTGTTTTGGCGCGTCTTACTTGATTGATAAACTGATCAGCCTCATGATCATCTCTGATCGTTTTGGAAAGGGTAAAACTCGTTCCTACTGAGAAGAGAACGCCCATGATTAAATAGCCCCTCACCCAAAAGTCTCCATCCATTTGCACAATGCCCGCAATCGTCAAGCCTAAGGCCAGTAAAAAAGATGCCCAAGTTTGAAATCGCCATGCATTCGTGTTCTTCTGATAAGTGTTTCCTTGCATAATAAAATTGATTGATTATGCCTCAAGAAACGGAACGGATTAGTGAGAGTTAAACTTTGTTATAAAAAATCAGGACTTTTAAAAAGCTACTACATTATTTTAATATCCTAAAAATCAATATTTTATCTACGAAATTACTGACTTTTAAGAATGCAAACCTTTCTCTATTTTGTGAGTACAACTCCATATAGCTCAATAGCAAATGGATAAACTCAAAACTATACTTAGTACCCTTTCCTCTGACGAACAGCGAGCATTTACCCGCTTCCTACAGAGGCAAAAGCCTAAGAAAAACCGCAAAGACGAAGCACTCCTCGGATTATTACTAGTAGATCATGAGGTAGATATTGTTAAGGAACTTTATCCAGCAAAGCCTAATCCCACTGCTTATCATGCCCTTCGCAAACGCTTGATGCAGCAGTTAAGGTCTTTTTTGATGCTACAACAAATTGAAGACGATCCTAGCGCTGCTTCTACCATTATGGGCCATATGTCTCTGGCTCGCTATCTTTTTAATCAGCGACTTGACGAACTAGCTTGGAGCTATTTGGCAAAAGCAGAAAAGCTCGCCCTGTCTCATGAGCACCATGACCTATTACACTCTGTCTATCAACTACAGATTGAAAAACTTGATCGAGCGTTCCCCGGAGGGATAGAAGAACTACTCGAGAAAATGAAGCACAATCGAGTCAGAGTAGATGAAGACGAAAGAGCCAATATTGCCTGTAGTTTGATTGCCAAGCAATTGCAGGAAGTGCGCCAGAAAGGAAGGCATCTAGACTTTGATCAGACCGTGCAAAGCGTACTTGAGCAATACCAACTAACTGAGGTGGTAGGAAAACGCCCTCGCTTATTCTTCAAGCTGATGAAAATTGCGCGTAGTGCAGTGCTTGCAAAGCGTGATTTTAATGCGTTTGAACCTTTTATTATCGCCCAATATGAACATATAGAGGCTACCTACGGCTTTCAACAGCAATACCATGCTTATCGCTTAGAATTGCTCTACATGATTGCGCATGTATTGTATCGCAACAAAAAGTTTTCGGCTTCTCTTTTATGGTTAAATAAGCTAATCGAAAGCGCAGAGCGCTATAAAAAGAGCCATTGGTCTTTGTTTTACCCTCGCGTAGTTATGCTCAAAGCGGCCAACTACACCTTTCTCAATGAGAGCGAAAAGTCCGTCAAGCTTTTAAAAGACTTTCTTGAAAATCCATTGATCGCCACCAGACGCCAAGACCAGCTTAACGCTTATTTCAACTTAGGTATCAATCATTTCCTACGTCAAGAATACTCCCTTGCCTTCCGTTGTGGACTCAATATGCCTGGCTCCGAGAAATCTCAGGAAAGAGAAATGGGACGAGAATGGGTCCTCAAGAAATACCTTAGCGAACTCATCCTTCAGATGGAACTAGGCAATGAGGATTTGGTCCTAAAGCAGATCAAAATGATTGAAAAACAATACGGAGATCTGCTATTAACCGAAGAATATAGCAAAGGAAAAATCTTTTTGGGCGTAGTGGAAAAGATGATTCATCAACCAGCGCTCTTTCAACAGCCTGAAATCTATGATCAAATCAGGCAACAATTTCCCATCAAAACCGCCGAAAAGGAGGATTTGCAGGAAATGAGTTTTTATGCTTGGCTTAAGGCACGTCTACTCGACCAAAACTATTATGAGGTGCTACTCGAATTAGTGGGCAGAGTTGACTAAAGCTTAATTCATCATTGAGCCAAAGTAGATCCCATTGATCATCAAGCGATTTGTACCGTACCAAAAGGCTCTAAAGTTTGGATTATCGGCCAATGCTACGATTCTCCCCCGCCCTCTTTTGACAATTTGGGCAGCTGCCGCTCCTGATAGCGCTTTGGCGTTGGCCTCTGAAAGATAACCACTTAGCAAAGGCTTTTCGCTGTAAATCAAGGGATTGACATAAGGCCTCGATGAAGGCTGAAGCATTAGCGAGCTATTTTTAAATAGCGGTATGCTTTCTGAAATGTATCCATAGGCCAAAGGATGGCTGAGATCAAATTCGGCTTCCATAATAGCGCCACCAATGACCTGAGCTCCGGATCTATTACTGCGGCCAGCATAGGGCAGGTCTGACGCTTGGGTTTGAGATCTACGCTTGAAATCAAAACTAGCTAGGCCTTGGGTGTTCAGCCAATTAAGCGCACTCTTCCACGCTACTATAGTCCCTCCCTCAGAAAGCCAGCTTGAGATTTTTGCAGTATGAGCACTGATGACGCTATAATTACCATTAGGCATGATTATCACGTCATAATCTGATAAATTGACCCTGCTAAAATCATGCGTTTCTAGATGAGTTGCATCTATTTCGTAGCGTTGATCAAGTAGATGCCAAACTTCCCCGGCTTCGTAGCTACTTACATTATCACCGGTCATGAGTAATATCTTTTTGGGCTTGATATAGGAAAAACTATTGCTCCCAAGATTGACACCAGTTGTATGCCCAGTACTCAAGCCATAAATATCAACACTATTTTCCTTAGCGCCCGTTTGTAGCAAAGTCCTGATCTCTGAGGCAGATAAGTTTTGGCCTACTACTGGAAGTAAAATAGTCCCTACTCTAAATTCCTGACCTTCCGCTGTGCGGAACGCTTTGTTTGCCACTTTTAGCTTTAGCCCAGCTTGCATAAGCTGGTTGAGCAAGCGCGGAGCATAGTAGTTTTCCCATCCAAATACATATGCATAAGGCTCCTCATCTCCGAAGATTTTACCTTCATAGTATTCAATAGAGGATAAGCGTTCGGCAAGGCCGGCTGCCCGAAGCTCTCCAGCATTCAGCTCAGCGTCTTGTAGATTAAAAGCCAAAGGCAAAGTCCAAGCTGATACATCATAAAAGAGGCTGTCAGTAAAAGTGGTACGACGCTCAAACATGGCCTTGATCAAGCGATACTGGGCTTGGTCAAGCGGAATAATAAAAGAATCCTCAGGCTTATAGCTTTCTACCCCACTACTAAACTCATTTTTAGGGCGATAAATTTCGATATCGTGCTGATTGATCAGACCGGCCAACTCAGCAGCACGACGATTATCCTCGGGAGCACTAAAAATATAGGCTTTTACTGGATCAGCTTTTGCTTCCTGCTTCGCAGAACGATAGAACTCGGCTTGATGCTTCAAGAAGGATTCACGCATCTCATAAGCTCCTTGAATAGTAGACAAAGAGGTACGGAATTGATTACGGATCGTAAATGGGAAAGTCAGTAAAGTCCCATCGTTGCGCGTCTGAGCGTGTCCCCTACTGGAAGCCTGCTCAAATAAAATTCCTACCGCACCATTGATATCTGGATAAGTAGATCCCTTACCGTAGTAGAAATCATCAAAACTTTCCTTGCTGTAGTAGAGGGAACCAATTTCGTCCAGCGCTTTGGCATGATAAGTTGCTAGTTCATTATGCAGATCAAAGGTAGCCTCTGGAGTAAGGGGATGATTGCGTGAAGGTACTCCAGGTTGGAAAAAGAAAGTGGAGTTTGTCCCCATCTCGTGATGATCGGTTAGCAAATTTGGTTTCCATCGATGAAACTGAGCAATACGAGCCTGAGATTCTGGATGTCTCACCAATAACCAATCTCTATTGAGGTCAAACCAATAATGATTGGTACGCCCTCTCGGCCACACTTCATTATGTTCTCTGCTGTTAGGGTCTGTATTTACGACCTTGATCCCTTTGTGCATATTGGCCCAGCTCGCAAAGCGATTGAAGCCATCCGGATTGTAACATGGGTCTAGCAGGATGACCATATTGGCTAATTTATCCTCGATTTCTTTGCCTTGGGCAGCCGCCAGATGATAGGCAACCAGTAAAGCAGCATTGCCTCCGCTTGGCTCATTGCCATGTATACTATATCCCATCCATAGTACCATAGGCATCTCCTCCGGAGAACGCTCAGTCTTTTCTCCTGAGAAGAGCTTTACATGCTCTGAGCGAATTTTTTCAATTTGAGTTAGATTTTCTGGACTACTGACCGTCAGGTGGACGATCGGGCGGAGTTCATGCGAATATCCAAGAGTATCAATCTTCATACGTGGAGATAGCTTGGCCAAGGTCTCCATATAACGTAATTGTTGATCGTGCCTCACATGCCACTCCCCTACTTCAAAGCCTAACACCTCTTGTGGCGTAGGGATATTTGGGTCATAATCTTGATCAGCTGGTAGATAGTAAGGAAGGTTTGACTGAGAATAGACAGAGAAAAACGTTCCTAGAAGGAACAATAAAGAAAAGGCACGCATAGAAATAAGGTAGAGTTGGTAATTGGAGGAGAATATACAGATAGGCCCTTACTCTTACAATAAGGGCCTTAAGGATTTCTTGGCTAGAATTGCTGTTAAACAGGCTAGTTGTGAGCTTTGATCGAATACATATAGGGCGCTTTATGCCCCCACTTAGGTAAAATATATCGATAAGGCCCAATCTCCTCTAATCCTTGCAAGCAATTCCAATTGATATAGTTATGCTCGTGCAAAAATTCAATGGATAGACCAGCATTTTTCAAAGCCATAACAATCTCACTGATTGAATGACTCCAAAAGTAGGTACCCCCATCCACTTCAGATTCACGATCCGCATAAGTCCCTTCTGATAGTTCAAAATCAACCCCATCATTGAAATAAGAATAGCTTACTTCATTAAAATGGTCGTCAAACATCCAAACCACTGGATGAAAATCCGCCATATAGAAAGTACCTCCTTCTTTAAGAAAATGCTTGATTACTCCAGCCCATTTGTCTAGATCCGGTAACCAACCGATGGTGCCATAAGAAGTAAAAACGATATCGTATTTTTCCTGATGCACTTGGGGGGCATTATAAACATCACTTAAGATAAAGTTCGCGGGGATATTGAGTTCATTGGCGAGCTTAATGGCTTGTTCAATGGCCGTATCAGAAAAATCCACCCCTGCAACTTGAGCTCCTAGCCTAGCCCAGGAAAGCGTATCCATACCAAAATGGCATTGTAGGTGCAGAAGGCTTTTGCCCTGAACATCCCCTAATTCTTCTAATTCTAATTGCCGGAGAATATTCTTTCCTTTTTTGAAGGCATCAAGCTCATAAAATTCTGAGCCGATGTGTATAGCGGTGCGTTGATTCCAGTTATCTCGATTTGTCTGAAATTCCTTTGACATTTTCATAGAAGCTTCCAATAACAGTGTTAGTTAATATAACTATATATAATTAGCACATAATAATCTCCCTAATGCTACGAATAATTTGCAATTATCGCTCGAATTTTCGATCATTGACAAAAATCTACAAGTGTTGAATAAATCAACGCTTATTTTTTAGAGTATTTATTCTACAAGTATTGATCAAATGAAAGGATTAGGCTACTTAGAAGAAACTGTCCTCCTACTAATCATGCTAATGAAAGAAGATGCATACGGATTCTCGGTCAGTAAGGCATATGAGGAGCATATGCAAAAAACCATTTCTATCAGCGCCATTCACGCAGTGATGTCCCGCCTCGAAAAGAAAGGTTTAATCACAAGCCATATGGGTGGAGCCAGCGCAGAGCGTGGTGGCAGAAGAAAGCGAATCTTTACCGCTACTGCTGCAGGACAGGCCGCTATCGCGGAAATCAAAGCTTCACGTCAAAAATTATGGAAACTAATTCCAGACCTATGAACCCTATCCCCTCCCCTAGACCTCCTAAATGGGCTTCGAATTTTCTTGAATACTTCGTGGCGGAGGATCTGCTTGAAGAAATCCAAGGTGATCTCTTAGAAGCTTACGAATACCGTGCAGAGAATAAAGGAATTCGTTACGCAAAACGACAATATATCCTAGATGTCTTTCGCTTTTTCAAGCCTTATGCCTTCGAAAAGTACTCTCGTGCCAAACAGTTTCTCCCCATGTTCGATAGTTATTTTAAAGTAGCTTTCCGCAATATCCTCAAACGCAAAAGCTTTACCCTGATCAATCTAAGCGGGCTGAGTATAGGATTGACCGTAATATGCATACTTGGGATTTATCTGAAACACGAGCTGACCTATGACCATCATCTTCCTGATGCCGAGCACACCTATCGATTGATGAATAAATATAGGGACCAGGTCTACACTTGTATGTCTTTCAACGATTATTACGGCTCGGACCAAAACACTCAACTACAGCTCGTCAATTATTTAAAGAGTAAGGAGGAAGTAATCCAAGCCTGTCATTTTAGTCTTTCCGGTACCGCCCCAACCAATACCAGTCAATTTTACGCCCGTTTTGATGATAGAGAGCTAGTGGCAGAGAAGGTACTATTCACCAATACAGGTCAACAGTTTCAGGAAATCTTTGGGCTTGAGTTTTTGGCCGGCAATCCCAGCATAGCTTTTTCTAGCTATGGCAAAATTATCTTGAGCGAAAGGCAAGCTATCCGGTGGTTTGGCTCCCAATGGGCAAAGAGAGAGCTTATTGGCAAGGAAATCCAATTACAAGGAGAAAGCTATGAACTAGCCGCGATCGTCAAGGATCTACCAAGCAATACTCATTTTGAATTCAACATCATTCTCCACCTTCCCACTATTCCAGGCTGGGCTGCTTATACCTATTTTACCTTAAGCGAAAAGGCCAATCCTAATCCGCTAGTGGCTGAATTAGAACAAAGCCTAGCCGAGATTTATCCCCGCTATCTTGAAGACCCTCTTTTTAAAGGATTTGAAGCCATTGGTGTTCGGGACATTCATTTTCGTCTGGAAACCCTTTATGAATTAAAACCCAGTGGCAATCGCGCTTATCTATTAAGTTTTGCCAGCGTCGCCTTGATTATCCTTTTAATCATAATCACTAATTACACCAATCTCTCCATTGCCATGTATGCCGAACGGCAAAAAGAATTAGGTATGCGCAAAGTCTTAGGCGCTAGAGGAATGGATATTGGCTTGCAACTGGGTGCGGAATCTCTTCTTTTGGCCCTTCTAGCGCTACCTGTCTGTTTGATAACGCTGAGCTTGCTCCTCCCCTACTTCAATGATCTGATGGACCTAACCATAAAAGCCACTGAGTTATTTAGCTTGTCAAATATCTTGAGCCTTTTAGGATTAATCCTACTCACAGGACTATTCAGTGCTGCCTATCCAGCTTTAAAATACGGCGGAAGCAGTATGCTTCGACTTTTTGGCAAAACCCCTAAAGTATTGCAGTTTGGGCGACTCCTCAACTTCCGCAACGGTCTCTTAAGTACTCAATTTGTCATGGTCGTGGGCTTGCTGAGTCTTACTTACTTTATCTACCAGCAAATGAATTTTGTCAATAGCCAAAACCTAGGCTATCAAAAAGAGGGGATCATTTATTTTCCAGTAGAAGGGCCAGAAAAGTTTCAAGCCATAAAAAGCCGTTTAGAGCAGATTCCTGAAATCCAGTCCATTGGAGCAAACGGAGTACCAGGAGCAGAAATGTTTAACCAAAGCACCTATAAGATGCTTGGTTCAGAAACCACGCTATCTGATGGTACAGATCAGTATTTTAGTCTCGGGAGTATTCAGACTCTAGGAATCGATTGTCCTCCCTGCAGCTTATTACAAGCTGGCCGCCAAAACATTTTCCTTATCAATCAAACCGCGGCGGACAAATTAGCTAAAATCAAAGGGTTGCCTCCACAAGCCTTGATTGGGCAAGTATTGATCACCGAACCAGAATACGAAAATGAGGAGTCTGCCTATGGTTATGGTTTTCCCCATACTATTGACGGCATAATCGAGGACTATAAATACTTTAGCTTAAAATATACCAGTCAATCTTTACTGATCAATGTAAGCGCTGAGCCACAGTATGTTTACGAAATGCTCATACGGGCAGAGACTAACGACTGGTCTCAACTGCTTCGGAAGATAACATCCGCCTATAAAACTATAGAAGCTGAGACTCCTTTCCAGTTTCAATTTTTATCAGACCATCTTGCAGAATTATACGCGTCAGAACGGCAGGCGGGCATCTTAATGGCTGGCCTTAGCCTAGTAGCGATTTTGCTTTGCTTGACAGGACTTGCCGGTGTAGTTTCTTATTTAGCCTTTAGTAGACAGAAAGAAATGGGCATCCGTAAAGTGTTGGGAGCCAGTAGTCTAGACATCTTAGCTACTTTCCAAAAGGAATATATCTATTTAGTAGGGCTCGCTACTTTGATCGCCCTACCCATCGCCATTTTCTTCGCAAACCAGTGGTTAGAAAACTTTGCCGTAAGAATAGAACCTCATTTTAGTATTGTTCTCTTAGCTGGCATTACCGCATTGTTGTTGATTCTCGCGCTTGTGAGTCTGCAAACAATGAAAATCATTCGCTCTCAATCTATTGTGGCCATTAATGGAGAGCATTAGATAAGTCTTTTTTAGGTATACCGCTGCGCGGAACGGCTATCCCTCACCAGCATAATTGTAATCGTTCATGCCCTACCCTACTCTTTTTTACAAGGCATGAACGATTATTCCATATCGGACAGTCATTGATCAAAAAACCCAATAACATCGTTAGGATAATTAACATTTAATTTTAATCAAAAAATCAACCCATATTCCCAATCAAGTCCCAATAATTATTCGCAATTCTCCTTGCGCCGTGTATCGACTAGATAGATAATTTTCCATCCCTCCGGGGAACGAAAAAGGTTCATGGCATTAACCCCACAATGACTAAACTTATCTCCTGCGTAAAACGAATAATCCATCCAGGCGACAGCTAGATTATCATCTACCAGGATTTTTAGGTTTGAAATCCGTTCATCCCACACAGCATCATGTGGCGTACCCACCGCGTTTAGGAATCTTTCTAAGGAACCCTCCATCAGGATAGGCTCCCCTTCTTTATTGAAAGCAGTAGTTTCAAAGCGAACATTCTGGCCCATAACACTATGTACCATCGCGGAATCTCCTTCATACATCCCTTTAAACATGGTGTTGACTACCGCCTCTACCCTA
The DNA here is from genome assembly GCA_964534295.1 of uncultured Bacteroidia bacterium. Lineage (GTDB taxonomy): Bacteria > Bacteroidota > Bacteroidia > J057 > J057 > JBCAWW01. The sequence continues at coordinate 9,435 of CAZHOC010000123.1, forward strand.
GCCTCTTCCGTCATTTCGTCTTTTGTATCCTGGGCGCTAAGCCCACTAGCCCACCCTACTAGGCACAGAACTATAGCTATCTTCAGACAATTCTGAACACGGGGGATGTATTTCCTTAAAATTTCCATTAACAGTGTTATAT
>CAZHOC010000124.1:0-9545 GCA_964534295.1 uncultured Bacteroidia bacterium
ATACGAATGTCTAGATGCGTTAATTCTTTTTTGATACTGGGACTAATGCCTGCTTTGAAATCTTCTAATTGATCTTGGTTCTCCAAGCGCATCTCAATCGAGCGAATCGACTCTAGATACTCTGCCAGTTTGTTTTGATCGGCGATACCGAGATTGCGTTGCAAGGATTTTGCGTCCTCACTTACTACATCCAAGATGCTCTGCTTATATGGATTTTCGGCTTTGGCATCCCTGCGGGGAACGATTGTCCGAAACATGCGATCGAAAGCAAAGCGAGGCTCGATTTCCTTGGCGCAAGGCGTAGTAGGCGTCTTCCAGGAGATTGAGGAGCCATATAAGCGGGTAAAGCCAACATTGGCGTCAACCCCGCTGCTGATACGATCTATACCGTAAACCAAAGAGGGGAAAATGGTCTCTTTGGCAGTCTTCTGAGCAATCAATTGATCAATAGAAGTCCCTCCGCTGTTAACATTGGCCCCAATAGTCCGGGTGATCTCCATGGAGGTCAAAAAGTTGGCCGTCTTGGTATAATGCCCATCTACGGTGGAGATAGAGTGCTTATTCATCAACTGCTGCAAGACCAAGATATCCTTTTCAAATCCTTTGAGCGGAGATAGAATAGGCGATAAAGCGAAGTTTGTGCCTAGCTTTTCAGGTGCCCACTTTCCCGGACAAACCCCATTGGGCGCAAACATAAAAGCGACTCGCTTGGGAGGCTCACCAAAGGAGCTCGCCCGTAAAATAGAAGGATTCATCGCCTCCAAAAGCGGCAAAGCAATACAGGCCCCCATGCCTTTGAGCATGCGTCTACGAGATATGTGCCAGGATTTTTTCATGATGCATTAGTTTAGCTTTGGATATCGGCATTGTCGCTTTTTTTGTAGCGGAAGGGATAGCTGTTTACCAAGGCGATGATGAAAGCGGTCGTATTAAAATCAGTATCTATTAAGGTCTGTTGCAGTTCTTTGATGGTAGGGCTGTCTTTAAAGCCGAGTGAACGCCCAAGGGCGTAAGAGAGCATTTTCTTGCTGAAATTACGCGCAAAAAGCTCCTTCTTTGTCAGTAGGATCTGTTTGAGTTCGCTCGGACCAGCAAAGCTCTCCCCTGACTTGAGCACCCCCGCAGGATCAATGGGAAGTTCCCCATAGCTTTCTCGCCAACGGCCGAGGCCGTCAAAGTTTTCAAGTCCCAGACCAATGGGGTCCATGGCGTTATGACAACTGCTACATGCCGGATCGGCGCGATGCTTTTCTAGCATCACTCGTAAAGTTTGCGGACCTGCGGCAGTATCATGGCTGGCTTCTAGTTCTGGTACATTGGGGGGAGGCGGAGGAGCAGGAGTGCCCAATACTTGTTCTAAGACCCATTTTCCACGTAATACCGGACTGGTTCGAGTGGGTAGAGAGGTGGCTGTCAATACCCCTGCCATACCGAGTAGACCGCCGCGTTCGCCGGAGGCGAAGCTTACTTTTTGCATCTCTGATCCTTTGATGTCGGCAATCCCATAATGCTCCGCCAATGCTTCGTTGACAAAGCTAAAATCGCTGTCGATCAATTCGAGCAAGTTCTGGCTCTCCAGCATGACATAATTGAAGTAGGCTTCTACCTCTGCCAGCATCAAATCTCGTAGAATAGGGGAGTAGGTCGGATATATTTCCGGATCAAGCTGAAAGGCTGGATCACTCAACTTGCGTAACTCTAGCCATTGGATGGCAAATTGAGCCCCCATGCGCTTGGCTTTGGGATCCTTGAGCATCCGCTTGACTTCTCTTTCTAGTACAGCTGGATCATGTAGATTTTCGCGGTAGGCCGCATTGAGTAAGCGTTCATCAGGGATGCTCGACCACAAAAAGAAGGAAAGCCGAGAGGCCAATTCAAACCCACTAATCTCATAAGGGAGTTCGATCTCTGGATCTGCTTCCTGGCGATAGAGAAAATGATGAGATACCAGGATCAGTTTCAGGGTCTCTTTGATCGCCAGATCGTAAGGCTGCTCTTGCTCCTTAGCGTCTAGGTAAACCTTCTTGAAAAAATCACCCAGCATCTGTTTCTCCTCGGCTCGCAAAAACCTCCGATATGCTCTCGTAGCGAAAGCCTCTAGGACTTTGTCAGCTTGTTTGCTTGGCGCTTGCCACGAAATATCTTCTTCATGCCAGAACTCATGCCACCAGTTTTTAAGGCTTTGCCCAAAACTATTTTCATAGGCTGGCACCATCGCCCGCCAAGCACTATCCTGAGAGTAAAGCTGTTCGACGGCAAAGTCTGCGGTTTCAAAATAGCGTTCTAGCAAAAGAGGTGAGAGGTAAAGAATACGCGCCTGATTGTCAAAACCCGCCCCTCCAGAAGGATCAGCCGGGAAGATGGAATCGGTGTCCACGTCCACTCCAAGTAGATCAATAAGTGTATAGCGGTATTCTTGATTATTGAGGCGACGCGGTGAGATAATGCCGGGATCTTTTTCGGCTAGGGCAGTCTCGAGATAGTTGTTGATATAGTGAGTAAGCGTATCAATCTCCCCTTGACTCATCGGCGGCCGAATCTCTGGGGGCATACTGCCTTCATTGACCACTTCGATGACCTTGCTAAAAAGCTCTCCATCCCTTACAATGCTGATAATGAAGTCATAACGTTCGAGGTTGATGCCGCCTTTTTTATCTTCTCCGTTGTGGCAAGAAGTGCAGTGTTGACGCAAGATGGGCCGGACCGTTTGCCAATAGTGAGCTTGACGTGGGTCTTCTTTTTGCGCGAGTAGCGACGGACTGAAGGCGAGCAATGCGCCTAACAGCAATACGGATTGCAGTAGGCCGGGCATGAAGTATCGTTTACTTCAAAATACAGATTTTTTGCCTAAGGAAGAAGGTGGGAATGGCGCTTTTGGGAACGCTTGGAGGGCCTGCTTCTCTTTAGACATCCCCTTTTTTAGTTCGAACACAGAGACACGGAGGCACAGAGGGGAAACTTGAGATTCAAATTCTCTGATTCTCTGTGCCTCTGTGTTCCATCATAAATTCATCCTCTGCTTCGCAGAACGCTTATCTCATTTCCATCGCTTGAAATGCTAGCTCCTCGAGGATTCGCTCCGTATTCTGCATGGCATCTTTCAGGTCCTTTGCCTGATCTATGACCGCAAATACTCGGTCCACCCCATTAGTCGCCAAGGCTTGATCATCCAGATCATGCTGCCCCACAAACAGCCAGAGCGGCTTTTGGTACTTTTGACAGAGTTGGCTAAGACCGTTGATGACCTTGCCAGAAAGCGTTTGACTATCTAGTTTGCCTTCGCCGCTGATGACTAAATCCGCTTCTTTGACCTTTTCTTCCATCTTAGCTAGATCGAGGATGGTATCTATACCAGACTGAATTTTTGCCCCCAACAAAGCATGTAGGCCTGCTGCTATGCCACCGGCTGCGCCTCCTCCTGGAATTTGGGCAATTTCTTTTTGAGCATGCTGGGAGAGAACTTTGGCAAGACTCTCCATGCCTGATTCTAATTGAGTCAAAGCTACTTCATCAGCCCCTTTTTGCGGCCCATAAACATAGGTAGCTCCATTCGGTCCAAGCAGGGGATTTTGCACGTCGCAAAGGCAGAAAAACGCTATGCTTTTGTCTTCAAATTCTGGATTAGGCTTAATACTTGCGATTTGTCCAAGCGTCTCGCCTCGAGGGACGACTGTATGGCCATTTTGATCGTAAAACTCAAACCCTAGTGCCTGGGCGATTCCCATACCGGCATCATTGGTAGCGCTGCCCCCTAAAAACAGATAGATGCGTTTGGCACCTTTATCAATTGCGTTCTTGATAAGTTGACCTGTACCAAAAGTATTGGTTTTGAGTGCGTTGCGTTCAGATTCTTTGAGTAATACCAAACCCGAAGCCTCAGCCATTTCGATATAGGCGTCCTGCCCAGCTAAGAGATATTTGGCTTCGACTTCCCGACCAAGTGGCCCCCGGACCTTGCAAATCATCGTTTCTGCGGCTAGGATTTGAGCGATGATTGCGAGGGAGCCTTCTCCGCCATCCGCTAGTATCTGTATGTGAGTTTGGGCCTGCTGCGCAGAACGCTTCATTCCCCTCGCGATGGCTTCCCCTACCGCCTGGGCGGAAAGGGAACCTTTGAATTTGTCGGGGGCAATGAGGATTTTCATATAGCTGGCAGATGATTTTATCGAGAGATACTACTCATAAAAAAAGCTATCTGTCATGCTGAGCTTGTCGAAGCAACTTGAATAAGGCTCATTCTTCTTGAGAATAGTTGACTTACATAGGTCCTTCGACTGCGCTCAGGAAGACAAATAGGTGTTTTTATGAAAGTATATCTGGAATAAAGACACTTATCAAAACGATCAGGACAAAAAAGCCAATCAGTAAAGCTGCCTTCTGCGGTTCGATATCCCATCTAAACTTAAGCGTTTCTTCAGTCTCTCGTTCCGCGGAGCGGGGTAAAATAAGACTAACTACATAAGCACTAACGAGCGTAACCACCGCACCAATGGCGTTCCACCAAAACCAGAATATTTCTGGCACCCATAACCAGAGATAGACATTTACTGCCACGCCTAACAGCAAACCCGCATTCGCTCCTTTGGTATGTATCCTCGGAATGCCGATGGCACAAATAAACACGGCCAAAATAGGTCCATAGAATACAGAGCCTACTTTATTAATGGCCTCCATCACCGTCTTGGCGATATCGCCCGTAAAAAAGGCCAATACCAGACAAGCTACGCCCCAAAAGATCACTGCATAGCGAGAATAGAGGCTGTAATCCTTATCAGAAAGTTGTTTGTCGCGATTGAAAAAATCCTCGACTGTAGCCGCACTAAGCGAGTTAATAGTTGAGCTTAAAGAAGACATAGCCGCCGAAAGAATCGCAATCATCAAGATGCCGATCAAGCCATTGGGGAGATATTCGCGAATGAAAATCGGGATCATCAAATCTGGTTTATCGGCCGGAATCAGCGATTGAAAGCTCGCATCCGTAGTAACCAAGGTGCCTAGGACCAAACCCATCAAACAGTAAAGCAAGGTAATCGGAAAGCGCATCAAGCCATTGACCAATAAGGTTTGCTTGAGGGTTCCCATATTTTGGGCGGAAAATAGGCGCTGTACTTGGCTTTGGTCGGTGCCATAATAGGAGGTATAGAGAAAGAAACCGCCAATCAACATCGGCCAGAAGCCAAATTCTTCGTTTTCACTGAAGCCAAGGGATTTGAAGTCTACTGCTTGCAAGCGAGCCGGATCGACTTTGTCAATCAAGACATCCCAACCACCTAAATGATGAAGGCCCACAATAAAGCAGATCACGATCCCCAAAAGGAGAATCAGCATCTGAATCATATCGCCATAAACCACCGCTTTCATTCCTCCTTGGTAAGAATAAACCATCGTAACCACCCCGATAATGGTGATCGTCTGCCACATGGGGATATCCATCACACTGGTCAAGATCAAAGCCACCGTATAAATCATCACACTCGTAGCGAAGGCTCTACTGATCTGAAATACGGCACTCAAAAGGACACGTGAGGAGGCATCAAAACGACGCTCCAAAAAGGCATATACACTGACGATACCGGCCCTATACATCGGCGGAATCAAAAAGGCCATCAAAAAAAGCATAGCCAAAGGCACCGCAAACTCATAAGTCAACCAGCTCATACCGCCGCCCGCTTTTAAGCCAACAAAGGCAGGAGCAGAAATAAAGCTAATGGCTGAGATTTGTGTAGCTGCGGTACTCAAAGAGAGCGGAAACCAGCCAAAGCTTTTGTCTCCCAAGAAGTAGGATTCGCTGGAAGTCGAACCCTTAAACATCCTGCCTAGCCAGAGAAAGCCAAGGATGTATAAACTAATGACCGTATAGTCTAGGTAATTCATGTCTGGTGGATAAAGTCGATAATACTAGAGGCAGTCCAAGAGAAGTGATCTCCACCGTAGCCTTTGCTGAGTTGTTGAGCGAGTGATTTTTGTGGCTCGAAGTATTCAAAAAAGCCAAACTTCTCCACGATTTCAAGCGTGTCGCTTTTCACAATCTGAGCCGTTTGCTCGAAGCCATAGTTTTTGAGACCGTAGTGAAGCATCCAATTCATATGCGGCCAGATCGGACCTCGCCAATAGCGGCAAGAATCAAAGGCTGGGCCGTCTACATCATAGCTTGGGCAGAGATAATAGCCTCTTTCATGCAGACTAAGGAGGTGTTGATTGAGTGCCTCCGCTTGGACTTGTGTGGGTATGCCGGCATAGAGCGGAATGAATCCCCCAATCTCCTTGGCTACAATCTGCTTTTGGGCGCGTAAATCGTAGGGAGTAAAGAGTTGGATCTCCTCATTCCAGCACTTCTCATTATAGGTTTTGATGCTTTGTTGCTGCCATTCTTCGATTTCGGCTACGTCTAGGCCTAGCTCCTTGCCGATCCTGATCAAAGATTCGTTAGACTTAATCAAGATGGCGTTCATCATGCTGTCTTGAATCAAGAAGGGGCTTTCCTTGGCGATTTCGGGACCGTCGTAGCGATACTTTTTGCCTAATTGCAGGAGATAGACATAGCGATCGTATTGCTCATTGGTGGGTCGTTCGCTGGCATTGGCAATATTGAGATCTCGTCTAGTATAAGGTGGCAAATCACCGGGCTTAACTTCAATGCGATCCAATGATTCATCCCAAAGGGGGGAATTGTCCCTGCCAGATTCCCAGGGATGAAAAATATACATCAAACCTTCCCGAAAAGGATCTCTCACGGTATAAAGGAAGCGATGATAAAGCACGATTTTTGGGAAGATTTCCTTCGCGAAAGCGCGATAAGTTTCATTATCGGGGTTTTGCCGCAACAGGTTTTCTAAAATAAAGCCATGTACTGGGGGCTGAGTAATGCCTGAAGACTTTGGCTTTTGCGGGGCGCCTGCATTTACCTTAGAATCCCAAAAATCAAAATTAGGAAAGTAAGTTTCTTCCTTCTCGCTGTGGAAGATGATATGAGGGACCAAACCATTTTCCCATTGACCGGAAAAGAGCGAATTCAATTCTTGGATAGCACGTTCTGGATGGACATATGCATTGCCCAGACTGATGAAACCAGAGTCCCAATTCCACTGAAAAGGATAAAGCTTATGAGTAGGGATAGTGAAGCCGTTTTGCCAGTTGAGTTCTAAAACCGCACGTGCCTGGTCAAATATTTTATTCAAGATCAATCCGATTTAGTGATGGATAAAAATATAGGAAGGAGTAGTCGTATTCACAATTCTCCTTCCCATTCATTGTAGGTTGATAAACTAGTTTTTGTTCGCTGCTTCGCAGAACGCTTGTTTTAAGGGATGATTTTTTGAAGTCTTGAATTGTTGATTAGGCCTTTGCCCAAAATTCAAAAATTCAACCAATCAACTCTTCAAACATTCGACTAAGCGTTCCGCGAAGCGGCGAACAAAACATACTCGCTAAAAGTCGAAGCTGGCGCGGAAGAAAATTCGTCTTGGTAAGATGGGGCGACCAACGAAGTACTCGCCACCACCTACTTGGGTATTGCCTTGACGAGGAGAACCTTCGGTAACCCCTGCCGAATCCAATAAATTGAAGACCGATACACCCAATCTTAGGCTTTGAGCGTCTCCCAAATTGATGCGATAGCCGGCCGTCAGGCGCACGATATTAAAGCCTTCTAGCTCTACCGTATTGGCATCATTGGCAAACTTGGCACCGAGAAAGTTACTCGATAGATCAAAGTCGATGTTGTTTTTGTCATAGGCAATTCCTACCAGACCCATAAAGTTTGGCTGCCTTCTCAAGCGGTTGCCTACTAGTGCCTCATTGCCTTGAAACTGGGTAAACTCATGGTCTTGGAAGGTAGCGTTACCGTAGAGGTTAAGACCCGAAACGATCTGGTAATTGAGGTTTACTTCCACCCCAAGGGTACGCGTACTTTGGATGCTTACTTCCTCAACTACGCCGCCCTGACCATCGTTGACGAAGTCAACACTACGACGATCGTTCAATGCCACTAAAAATAGCGCGGCAGTAGCGGCAAAATTACCCTGATTGACTTTCGCTCCTAACTCTCCTTGAATGATTATTTTCCTTTCCGACATCACAAAAAAAAAAGAGTCCCGATTTATCAGGACTCCGAATTTCAATTTTTTATACGCAGTCCTTTTCTATTCCGAAAAATAGAAGAAGAAAAATGCGCTAAATGGTAATCTTAATTTCAAAATGATAAGGGAGTTTATCAACTCCATGAACTAAATGTAGATCAATCCATTGTTATAACCAAATCGTGTAGGGTTAATGCCTGTTTAATACAAATCATTCAGCTATTCAACTGGATTGAACTAATGTTGTTAGTCGAATAATCAATCTAAGCGCGACTTTCTCATAAATCCGAATAAGTTGGATCGATTTCAATGCTTTAACTTGGCGACTTCATTTCAGCTCTTCAATCTTATGTTTCGAATCGCGGTTCTCTCATTCTTCATTTTACTGATTTCCTGCCAGACGTCTCCTCCTCAGCCAGAATCCGTACCAACTAAAAATACCAGAGCAGAATACTCTGATTTGCTGGAACTTTTTGAAGAGTGGAGATCATTTGAAACTCCACCAATGATAAATGGAGTGCCTGACTATTCAGAAGTAACATTCAAAGCAAGATGGTCTGAGTTCAAAAAACTTCAGGATAGACTTAAAGCAATGGACTATAGCAACTGGAAAATCGAAGAACAGGTCGATTGGACGATCGTTTGGGCAGAGATGAATGGTTATGATTTTAATCACCGCATCCTCCAGCCCTGGAAGAGGGATCCTGCATTCTATAAAAGCGTCTGGACCTATCGAAGTGACGTTCCTGCTCATGAGGGTCCCACGCATCATGCCACCACCGAACTTTGGACCTATGAGTTTCCGCTGAGCGAATCAGAAAGCGAAAGATTGATAAAGGACCTCAAGGTAATTCCTCCCTTAAATCAACAAGCTCAAACAAATTTGACGGGAAATGCCAAAGAACTTTGGGTTGCGGGAATTCGTGATATCAAGGCACAAAGTGGAGTCTTGAATGATATGTTGGAACTGCCTGGGGTTAAGAATAACCAAGAATTATTGGGGTCTATTTATGCGGCCATAAAGTCTACCGACGATCTGGCCTTTTGGCTTGAAGCCGAAGCTTCTGCCAAGACAGGGCCTTCGGGCATCGGCAGAGAAAACTATACTTGGTATCTCCAAAATGTCCATTTAGTACCACTTAGCTGGGAAGATGAAGTAATGATTCTTAAGCGAGAGCTTGCCCGAGCTTGGTCGTCTCTAAAATTAGAAGAGCACCGCAATAGAAATCTACCTGAACTAGTAGCTGTGGATAGTCCTGAAGCATATGATGCCTTAGCAGATGCTGCCGCCAAAAGCCTAATGACCTTTCTAGAACAAGATGATATAGTCACAGTGAAGGACTATTTTGATCCAGCTTTAAGAGAACACCTTGGGCAATATATTCCAGAGGAGACTCGTAACTTTTTCTGGATTACGGTTCATTATGATCCTCGGCCACTCTACTCGCATTTCTATCATTGGTTTGA
>CAZHOC010000125.1:0-7413 GCA_964534295.1 uncultured Bacteroidia bacterium
GGATTGTACTGGTAGAAAAGATGATACTCCTCCCCTAGCCTAACAAGGCCATTGGGGTCATTAAGCCAGTTTTTAGCTGGACTAAAATGCAAACGGGGGCGATATCGTTCTTGCACCAAAACGGGTTCCTTATTTATGGTTCCTGCTTGCATTTTTAGTAGGCTTCAGATGGGAAGTAACGCTTCTGTAAATAGGTAGAAGCAAAGATGATACAGGCTAGGACCACCGCTGAAGCCGCCCCAAAACCAAATTTGAAGTACTTAAATGAGTTTTGGTAAACGAAGTATGACATAGTAGTAGAGGCATTATCTGGCCCGCCGCTACTCATGATAAATATCTGGTCAAAGACTTGAAAACAACCTATCAGACTCATGACCATCACAAAGAAGGTAATGGGTCGCACCATGGGGACCGTAATTCGCCAAAACTGCTGCCAGGTGTTAGCTCCATCTATCTTTGCCGCTTCATAGAGACTCTGGGGGATACTCTGTAGACCGGCCAAGAAAGAGACCATAAAGAAGCCTGAAGTAGTCCAAATATTTAGCATCATGATGGATGGCAGCACCGTGTTGGGGTTAGTGAGCCAATCAATCTGTGCATCGATACCGATGCCCGCCAAAAGATAGTTGAGGAGGCCTGGCTTGGAGTAGATCCAGACAAATATGATAGAAGTAACCACCGAAGAGGTGATTGCAGGTACGTAAAAAGCAATCCGGAAAAAGGTGCGTCCTCGGATTTTTTGGTTCATAATGAAAGCCAAAAAGAGGGCCGCAAAGGTTTGAGTTGGCACTACCCCAATCGTATAGATGATGGTGTTTTTGATCGATTTGATAAAGACCTCATCCTTAAAGAGCGCGCTGTAATTAGCCAAGCCAACGAATGGCTTGTCCGGTATGAGGAGATTCCAATCATAAAAGCTCACCACAAAGGCAAAGAGAATCGGAAAGAATACAAAGATGCTCAGGAGTAGCAATGGCCCAATCAAAAAGATCATGGCCCAAAAGGATTGTTCTTGTCGGGTGGAACGAAAGCTGAGTTTCATGATCTATTTTAGTTTGTATTGAGCGAGTTTACTTTCAAGCTTTTGTACAGATTCCTGTATAGGGGCATCTCGATAGAAGAAGGCCTGCATGGTGGCGCTCATTTCGTCAGCCCAGCGTTCCATAAAATCCACTTGGTAGAGATGGGAGAATTCTACACTCTCCATGAAAACACTGTAGATGGGATGTTCATAAAAATTATTGGCTAGCGCAACACTTTTGCGGGTGGGAAGTGCGATTCCGGATTGAGTCCATTCCTTCATCCCTTCTTTGCCAGCCATATAGGAAAGCAGTGTCCAAGCATCATCGGGATAGCTTGCCTTGTCTGCGATCACAAAGGCAGTGGCAAATGCTAGAGTGGCTGCTTGTTTCCCCTTCGGGAGAACGGCTAGCCCGAAGTCTAAATCAGGATAATTGTCTCGAAAATAGGGTATCGCCCAAGCACCACTAATACACATAGCAGCTTGCCTACGACCCATCACATCCCCATTCCAGCCTGCTCCCATATCACTTGGAATGGTCGCAATCCCCTCCTTATAAAAATGCAGATAGTATTCTAATGCCTCCGTGAAGGCAGGATCTGTTAATTTTAAATTGCCAGCAGCATCATGCAGCATACCTCCATTTTGAAATACAAATGGCATAAGCATTTCATGGGTGGGTTCAAGCACGAGGCCATACTGGTCTGTTTTACCATCTCCATCAATGTCTTTGGTTAAGACTCTGGCAATACTGTCTAATTGGGCCCAATCTTTGGGCGCCTCAGTGATACCCGCCTCCGCAAACATTTCTTTGTTATAAAAGAACACATAGACATTGAAGTCCTTGGCGATACCGAAACACTTCCCCTCCTTGACGAAGGCGTCTCGAAAGACAGGAAAGAAGTCTTCATTGTCAAATTCACTGTCCTTTTCTAGATAAGGATTCAGATCTTTTAACACATTAAAAGATAGGTAAGACGGAGAAGTATATCCCTTTAGCCAAAATAAATCTGGGGCTGTATTGGTCCCAAGCATTAGCTGAATCTTCTCGCTATAATTCCCCGGAATAGGCTCATAGCGATAGGCAAGCTCTGGGTGCTTGCTTTGGAAGGTATCGAGGATGGAGCGGATCACTCTCTCCTCTGTAGGACTGGACTGCCAACTGGTAAAGCGCATCTGCTCGGGAGTATTCTTGCAAGCAGTAAATACAAACAGAGCCAGCACCATATGTGGCAAAAAGTAGCGAGTAGGGGCAGATTTCATAATCTAAAGTTAGGCATTCTGCCAAAGGTGAACTTTTTAGATTTTTGCCAATCCTGATGTGATTTTTGCCTATTTTAGATAAATACAGGCAAAAACAGCAATATATCACGGGGTATGAGTGCAAATTACCAAAAGCTAAACCTTGATCTTAGCGCTAGTCTTTACATGGACTTTTGGGTGCGAAGCGATTATTTTGGTTTTCATTGGCACTACCATCCTGAGATCGAAATCTGTTATGTAAAGCAAGGCTATGGCCAGCGTATTGTGGGTGAAAGCATTGAACGATTTGAAGCAGGAGACCTCGTATTGCTAGGATCCAATTTGCCACATTGTTGGATTTCGGATGATGCTTTTAACGAACTCTCCTCTCAAATGGAAGTCTATGTGATCCATTTAGATGTGAGAAAACTAATGGGGCAATTAGCGATTCAAGAATGGCAAGAATTAAGACAATTTTTGGAGCAAGCTCGAATGGGTTTTGCGTTCTCCTTGACAAAGGATCCACAGCTTCTAAAGGCGTTACGAGATTTTGAGCAAGCAGAAGGTATGCAGAAGACTTTATGCTTGATGACACTCTTACTTCTTATGTATCAGGCGAAGGCGAGGCATAGTTTGTGTCCAAGTAGCTATATCCCAGAGACCGGAAAGCAGGTCGAGGAACGTATTATTCGAGTATGCAGCTACATACATGAACATTATCGCGAGAAAATCTCCATCGCAACCCTAGCAGGCATGGCTCATATGAATGAATCTGCCTTCTGCCGCTTTTTCAAAAAGGTATTGGGCAAGACGAGTATCGAGTACATCAATGAACTCCGTATCAATACTGCTTCTCACGAACTAATCATGTCTACTAAGCCGATCAATCAGATAGCCTTAGAACAAGGCTTCGTGAGCTTATCCCAATTCAATCAGCTTTTCAAACGCTATAACCAAATGACGCCATCTGCATATCGAAAAGCATCCCTGAAAACAGCCTAGTGCCTTAATGCCTCATAGATTCTTTGCTCATTAATCTTTTGTCCATTGAATCTTCTTTTTCTACTTATGCACCCAAAGCATTACCTCTATCTAGTATCCCTTCGAAATTCTAATTAATTTGACACTTCAGATAAAACAACATCTGTAGTATTTGCATGAAATTTGAATGTCCCTCCTGCGCCCGCAAAACAACCGCTTCTGAAGTAGAAACCATGGATCTCGGAATGATCAGTTGTCGTGATTGTGGCACCCAATATCACATTCTTGGATATGAAGTGGATGAACAAGATCGATCACACAAAGAGATTTCCCACCTTCCCAAAGGCATAAGCCTAAGTCAAAGACCTGAAGGAACGAGAATCGTATTCAAAGAAAACAAAGGAAGGGGTTTAGCGGTCATCTGGGCCTTTTTGGTTAGTGGTATAAGCGCTCTATTTCTCAATGCGACCCCAGCTGCAACTTCAGAAAACGAGTTTGTCGGCTGGATCATAGTCGCCCTGATTTATGTTTCTGTGCCTTTTGCACTCTATCGAACGTTTCGACAACGCTTTTTAGATATTCTTCCTACCAAAATGATATTCGGGTATTCCTTATTCGGCTGGGTGAGTTTTCCTAGGGAGTTTCTGATCAAAGACTTTGATCAGTTTTTTGTCAAAAAGCATGCTCGCAAACGAGATGGTAAACGCTATGCCTCCTACTCTCTTAATGGGCGCAAAAAAGATAATACCAGCCTACGGCTATTTGATCATATCAAAGGCTTCAACATCGCTTTCTTCATCGAGCAAGAATTGGAGGATTATTACGGCATCGTTGACGAGACTTTATACGGAGAGTTTGATCCTCGCAAAGAATTAGATCGAGATTTCCACCTGGGGGATACCTATGTTTTTGTCAGACGAATTATCAAAAACACCAAGGATGAATATGCGAGGGAAGGCGTTGCATACAGCAAAAACAAAAACCTTTATAAAGACAATCTAGAGATGCTCGTAAAGAAAATGATAGAGGCTAAGAATTACGGCGCTTATTAAAAACTATGTGCTATAAAAGGGCAGGGATCGAATATTAGGGAGGGCTCCCTACATACTTCGATCCCCTTGCCACACACTTCCTAACGCTTAAGTTCAGTTAATTCCTTTCTGAAATTATTTCTTTAACTACAGTGTAAAGGTAGCCCTCACCCCTGTCCTTGATATGTACTATTGTTCCAAATATTTGGACTATTTACCCAAATGAGAAAAAAGAGGAGGTTTTGAGAAGAAATTCCTTGCTTTACGCCATTTTTTGTTTCCCTGCTTCGCAGAACGCTCAACTCCCCCACTCCAATTGAGATAAGCGTTCTGCAAAGCAGTCCGCCTAAGCCTTAACAAGCAAATAGTTTGAGGAGCACGCTTATTATTGTTTAATAAGCAGCTCTGATCCCTGCCATTCGCCGATGTTTAATTTTAGTAGATAGGCGCCGGCTGGAAAGAGGGAAAGATCAAGCTGTTTGGTGCTGCTTTGTAGTAAAAGTCGACCTGATAGATCATACAGCATAAGTTCTATTTCGGCTGGACTTTCAAGCGTAACTAGTCCTGTGGTAGGGTTGGGGAACAGACGAAAAAAATCTCTTTTGTCTCCGGAAATGATCGGCAAATTATTGTCCATCCAATCTAAGCGTAGGTTAATCCAGCTTTTGAGTTGAGCTATTTCTTCTTCATAGGTTTCTGGCAGTGGTTCTGGTTCATACCAAATAAACTCACCAATCATATCGTCCCAACGGCTAAAATTACGTTCGATGGCAGGGGCAATTAACGCTTGATGAGTATCTAACCAATCATTGATTGAGTCTTGGTGGAGAAAGCTGCCTCGAAATGTAGCCCATCGCTCAGACATAAGTCCTCGAAATAAACTATCCGCTACCATCCTTTGCCACCATAGCGGCATGGATTCGAGATCCTCACAGCCTTCTTGCTCTTGACGATAAGTCCAACCTCTATAATTATCATTGCTACAAACCTGTGAAATCCCATAGGTCTGATCGAAATCCCAAATAGGACCTGCTGTCAGCAGTCCACCACGGCTGTCTCGGTCCTTGTGGATATAGGTGCTGAGTTTGTAACCGTCTGAGTTCTTGCTGAATTCATTGATTAGCAAAAAATCAACAAAGGAGGCGAGGTTGATTAGATCAGAATAACGCTCTCCGCGGGGATTATAATAATCCTCAGCAAAGAGGGCTTGCTCAAAGTTGGCCATCCAAGCCTCAATGTAGGCAGCTTGTTCAGGCTGAATTCTATCTGCTCGTGGATAATACCACTGAAAAAACATGGGTTCTCCCCCTTGGGATTCATATCGGGACTCAAATCCCTCATACTCATCCAGCCAATCGATCCTTAAGATATATCCACCTGTCAGCTCATCTCCACTAAGATCGTCTTCGCTGAGTTTGGCGATATCTACTCGGTCGTTGTCTCGCTTGATTCGTTCTGTCAGGATATAGAGTCCTCTGTATTCTCCATTGAGTATCAATTCGACATAGCGCCAGTTGGCGGCATAATAACCCATGCGTTGCCAGAGGTAGAAACTAAAGGGGATCCGCAACTGTGATTTATCGATCACCATTGCATGCAGGATCCAGTCTTCTTCCTTGCCCATGCCCAAAAGCGAAGCGGATTGATCATTGCCAGCGGCATCTCGTAGCTCAAGTGAATAGGTTTTTTTATCAAAATCTTGAGTAGAATTTCCTCGAGTTTCAATGCCGATTGGACCTGAATAGTGTAAAGGAGGATCGGTGGGTGCATTAAGATTACCCGGGCCGTTATCGATGATCTCAATAGAAGCGTTAATCTTGGGTTCATCGGGTATCTCTTGCTGGCTAGTATTGATAATGATGATGGGTAGATTGCTACTGCTGAGCGTCTGTGCATGCCCAATGTTGCTTCCCAAAGCACATATGCCAAGAAACAAAGCAAAAATCCTGATAATCGATTTCATAGACATAGGGATAAAAGGAGTAGTTAAGAGAACGGTTCAAACGTTCGACAAGGTCGAATGCCTCTACAGTATCGATAATTGATAAAGGAAACCGTGATGGGAGACAACCCGAAACTAGTCTTCTACCCTACCCTTCGCTGAGAATTAATCGATAAAAATTAATGACGATGCCTTTCTAGGTGTTGGCGGAGATAATCTTTGCCGTAATCATTTCCATTGGGAGTCCGGACACCCTATAGCAATGGTTAGCGGCCTTCTTTGCCTAAAGAAGTAAGGTGGAGGTAAGCAAATAGTAAACAGCAATGGCAAATTGGAAAAATGGATCTTTGGGTATTAATTTTTGCGTTTGGCCTCCCATCAAGGGCGTAGTAGGCGAATAATGATGGCTAGGGCCATAAGCCCAGCCAATCCCCAAGGCCAATAGGCATAGGTAGTTTCTGGAAAATCAGTGTTTAATTTCGAGCCAATGGCCACGAAAGCCCAGATCAAGACGCCTAGATAGGCATAAGCTTTGGTCGACCACATAAGAGCTGTCCCGATAGAAAAAGCCACTATGAGTATGGAGATCAGCCAGACTTGGCTGTTATTGTCAAGGATATTCCAATCAAAAATTAAAACAGAGATATTGACTACTGTCGCTACTGTAATCCACCCAAAGTAGATCTGGAAAGTCCAGTTTACCCATGCTGGGAACGCCGCCTCATTTAGCCTGGAAAAGATTAGGAGAAGCGTTCCCAGAATGCTGAGCATCACTAACACACTGGCTCCAATGTATTGATAATGAAAGGCTAATAGCCAAAGCGCATTGCCCAACATATTGATCATTAACATCTGTCGGATAAAGTCGCGCTGACCTAGGGCTAAGGTAGAAGCGTTCTGCGCAGCAGGTAGTAATTGAAAAATCCCAAAGGCTAATAAGCCAATGTAGATAATCCCCCAGATAGAGAAGGCGTAGCCAGCGGGGGTAATGAGGGTTGGATATAGGGCCGAGACTTCGCCGGAGGTGATCCCATTGAGGGGTAATGCATTGACAGCATAGTTCCAGCCAATCACTAGCAAGATGCTAATGAGCGTGAGAGTGGGTAGTAGTTTCATGAATATAATATAAAGAAAGCTGGCCTATAGCCTAAAAAAAGCGGTCCTTAAGCGCAATAGGCTAAGGACCGCTTGAAATA
>CAZHOC010000125.1:7423-9525 GCA_964534295.1 uncultured Bacteroidia bacterium
TTTTTAAGACCTTTAGACGAGTGATTCGAGTTCTAGGCCTCCAAATTTGCCAGAGGACATCATCAAAATTACATCATTTTCGCCTTGGCGAACGCTTGCCAATGCACTTTCTAAACCAGCGGCATCTTGCACGCAAATCAAGTCTTTATGCGCAAAGCCTGCCTTTAGATCCTCTTCACTGATAGGTTCCATTCTTCTCTTTTCGATTGCCTGAGGATCCACCATGACAATACGAACGTCTGCATCACTGAGACTCTTTTTGTAATGAGGCAAAAAAGCTTTGTTAAGGCTGCTAAAGGTGTGGAGTTCAACCACGGAAATGAGACGTTTTTTGGGATAACGCTCTTTTACTGCTTCAACCGTGGCTTTTACCTTGGCAGGAGCATGCGCATAATCTTTGATTACTAAGCCTCTACTCCCCTCGCCTACTGTCTCCAAACGTAAACCGGCGCCTACAAAGGTGCCGATGTGCTTAAGGAAATCTTCAACTCCCACGGCTAGCAGTTTGCAAACTTCCCAAGCGCCTGCAATATTGGTCATATTGTGCTTGCCAATGACGGAGATCGGGGCACTTTGATCTTCCAGCTTTAGCGTATAAACACCGTTTTTGACCTTGTATTTAGGAGTTTTATAAGGATATAAATAGTGCGTATCCGTGTCTGTATGGGCATCTACTAGTTTGCTGAGGCGTTTATCATTTTTGTCATAAATGATATTTGCGGCCTTAGGCGAAGCTTTGAGGAGATTGGCAAATTGAGCTTCATATTCAGCTTCGGTAGGAAATACATTGATGTGATCCCAGCTAATGCCAGACAGTAGGACCATATGCGCTTGGTAAAGCAAGAACTTAGGTCTTGGGTCTATGCGAGAAGTTAGGTATTCGTCTCCTTCAATGATGATGATAGGAGCATCTTCCTCCAATCTTACAGAATTGTCAAATCCCGGGACGGTAGCTCCTACAAGGTAATTGAACTTTTTGCCAACCCCTTTGAGTACATGCATGATCATGGAGGTAATGGTGGTCTTGCCATAACTACCTGCGATGATTATGCGTTGTTTTTGGAGAGATTGTTGATAAACAAACTCGGGGAATGACATGATATTTAGGCCTAATTCTTGTGCTTTGGCCAATTCTGGATTGTCTTCGAATGCATGCATTCCTAAGATAACAGCATCTAAGTCAGAGCTAATTCTTTCTGGATGCCAACCTTCTTCAGCTGGCAAGATGCCATGCTTGGCTAGTTTGCTTCTAGCGGGGTCATAAATTTGGTCATCCGAACCACTAACCTGATGTCCTGCTTCGTGTAATGCGATAGCAAGACTATGCATAATACTGCCTCCAATTGCGATAAAGTGAACTTTCATAGCGCCTTTTTCCGTTGTCGGCACAAAACTAATGATATTTCCCATAATCCCATCATGGCCTTGGATTTAGGAAGACACACTCTTACATTCGTAGCAATATGGCACGACTCATTATTGTCTCCAACCGCCTGCCCATAACCATTAACCGCAAAAAGGGGGAACTCATATACTACCCTAGTGCAGGCGGCCTTGCCACAGGCCTCAATTCTCTTGACCAATCTATCGAACGCATATGGATCGGATGGCCGGGAGAGGCTGTGGGTGATCCTTTAGAACAAGCCTCGATCAAGCAGCAGTTTCAGAAAGACAATATGGTTCCCGTCTTTTTGACCGCTGAGGAAGTGAAAATGTATTATGAAGGTTTTAGTAATAAAACCATATGGCCGCATTTTCATTATTTTACCCAATACACGACTTATGATGATGCTAGTTGGGAAAGTTATCAGGCTGTAAATAAGCATTTTGCAGATGCTGTAACCGAAATATTGCGGGAGGATGATATGGTTTGGGTACATGACTATCAATTGATGTTAGTACCTGGTATGCTGCGAGAGAGCTTCCCAGCCATATCAATTGGTTTTTTCCTACATATTCCCTTTCCCTCCTACGAGATTTTCCGGACCCTGCCTTGGCGGGAAAAATTACTATCAGGCATCCTAGGAGCGGACCAAATAGGCTTCCATACCTTTGGCTATATGCGACATTTTTTAAGTGCAGTATATCGCATCAATGGCTAC
>CAZHOC010000126.1:0-9485 GCA_964534295.1 uncultured Bacteroidia bacterium
TAATTCTTTTCAGTCTGCCTTCTTTGCAGGCACAATCCAATCGTATCATACTAGATGAAGACTTTAGCGATTGGGACAATGTGCCCCTACTTGGCAATGATCCCAGTGGAGATCAAGGCAGTGGCTTTGTAGATTTTGGCAAGCTGTGGCTCGCCAATGATGATGATCTTCTTTTCTTGAGAATAGAGGTCGGAGCCGAAATCAATCTTCAAAACGACAATGAAGTAACCCTCTATCTGGATACTGATAATGATAACAATACGGGTTTTGCGATTGACGGTATTGGAGCAGAGCTGGTTTACAACTTGGGTGATCGTTCCGGGACGGTATACCTAAATACAGGATCCCTAGGTATCACCCATCCCGATATCGATTTGGTTTCCTCACCGACCGTAACTTCGACCCAATTTGAAATAGCCCTGAGCAGAGATCTCAACTTTCAAGGCCAGCAATTATTTCAGGGGGATGATATCAGGGTTTTGTTTCGCGATGACCGTTCCAATGCCGATAAGATTCCAGATTTTACAGGAGGATTGAGCTATTCTTTTCAGTCTGTTAGTCTGGATCCCCTACCGGCATATTCTATTCCTAAGCTATCAGACAATCATGTTCGGGTATTGTCTTATAATGTGCTTAATGATGATCTTTTTGATCCGGGCAAGCAAGCTAACTACCAGCGGATTCTCACGGCCATTGCTCCGGACATCATTGGTTTTCAAGAGATTTATAATAACAGCTCTGCTCAGACTGCTAACAAAGTCAATTCTTGGCTTCCAACTCAATGGTATCACGCGAAGATTGATCCTGATATCATTGCCGTGAGTAAGTATCCTATTATCAGCAGTCATGTGATTGCCCCCGGTGGCAATGGGGCTTTTTTGATCGACATGGATCCTCTGCAATTACTCTTCATCGTGGCTCATCCTCCATGCTGCAACAATAACACTGATAGACAGGAGGAAATGGATGGGATCATGGCGTTCATCAGAGATGCCAAAAATGGAGCAGGACCCATTGCGCTGCCCGCCAACAGCCCTATCATTGTAGCGGGAGATATGAACTTGGTGGGTTTCAGCCAACAGCAGCAAACCTTATTGACAGGCGATATTGTCAACCAAAATCTTTATGGAGCTGATTTTGATCCAGATTGGGACGATACCGCCCTGGAGGATGCGAAGCCCTTGGCGACCAATCTGCCATTGACCATGACTTGGTATCGGGAAGCCAGTGCTTTCAGTCCTGGTAGGCTCGATTATATCGTTTACTCGGGTTCGGTATTGAGCTTGGAAAACAGCTATTCGCTTTTCACACCTGCACTTAGCCCGAGTGAATTAGCGACCTACAACCTCCAAAGCAATGATGCGACTTTTGCCTCCGACCATTTACCTTTAGTGGCAGATTTTGTGTTTGGCGGCACAAATGCTATTGAGACCGGCGAGCTTTCTCCTAGTTTGTATATTTCTCCTAATCCTTTGCAGCTTCGCGCAACGCTCAATTATCGCTTGCCGGCAAGCAGTGCGGTACAGATAAATATCTTCGATGCTGCAGGAAAAAAGGTATTTAGTCAGCATATTGAAAAAAGCGGCCAAGGAGATTATCAACTAGCGTTGAACGCTCAATCCTTTGCTGCTGGCATTTACTACTGTCAACTATTGACTGATTTTGGCATGCAAACCGCCAAATTTAGAGTTGACCAACCCTAGACTCATGAAAGGATACTTATCAGCGATTTATTTAGGCCTATTATTTTTCGCACTAGCCTGCCAAAGCACCCCACAAGAGACAAGCGTTCTCGGAGAGAAAGACCACCAGAGTTTGGTCAAATTGTTTGAGGAATGGAGAGCCTTTGAAAATCCTCCGCTTTTAGATGGAGCGCCTGATTATACTGCGGCGACCTTTGAGCAGCGTTGGCCTGTGTTTTTACAGTTGAGAGATCGCCTACATGCGATGGACACAAGTGGCTGGTCGGTGCCGGATCGAGTAGATTATCATATCGTATGGGCAGAGATGAACGGATATGAGTTCAATCATCGAGTCCTCAAGCCTTGGGTGCGTGATCCGGCCTATTATAAATCCTTATGGATGAGTCGTAGCGATGTCCCCGCTCATGAAGGGCCCACTCATCATGGGACCACGGAAATTTGGACCTATGAATTTCCCTTAAGCTCAGAAGAAAGAAGCCGTTTGCTAGCTGATCTCAAAGTGATTCCAGCGCTCAACAAACAGGCCGAAAAAAACCTCACCGGTAATGCCAAGGATTTGTGGATTACGGGCATACGCGATATCAGGACCC
This sequence comes from uncultured Bacteroidia bacterium, assembly GCA_964534295.1. Classification (GTDB taxonomy): domain Bacteria; phylum Bacteroidota; class Bacteroidia; order J057; family J057; genus JBCAWW01. The sequence goes on from CAZHOC010000126.1 coordinate 2,294, forward strand.
AAAGTCAAAATCTCAAGACGATCCTCGAAAAAGAAGGGGTAGCGGCAGATGCTGAGCTTAGTCAGCGGATTAATGAAGCCATTGCCTCCACGGATGAATTTGTCTCTTGGCTAGAAAAGGAAGCCAGCAAAAAGACTGGTCCCTCAGGGATTGGCAAAGAAAACTACAGTTGGTATCTCCAAAATGTACATCTAGTGCCTTTGACATGGGAAGACGAGGTCATGATCCTCAAGCGTGAGCTCGCCCGAGCTTGGTCGGCCCTTAAATTAGAAGAACACCGCAATCGCCAATTGCCGCCCTTGGAATCAGTAGAATCTCCCGAAGCCTATGATGCTTTAGCCGAAGCTTCTGCCCAAAGTTTGATGCGATTCTTAGAAGAGCAGGAAATCGTAAGCGTAGCAGATTATTTTGAACCCGCACTACGCGAGCACCTAGGAAGCTTTGTGCCCAAAGAGACCCGCAATTTTTTCTGGATAACGGCTCACCATGATCCCAGACCGCTGTATTCACACTTTTACCATTGGTTTGAACTTGCGCGTATGGACAATACGCCTCATAAGCGAGAGATACGCCGCGGCCCTTTATTGTACAATATTTTTGACTCCCGCAATGAGGGAGTTGCCACGGCCGTCGAGGAGATGTTTATGCAGGCCGGACTGTATGACGATAATCCTCGCGTACGCGAGATTGTCTATATCATGATTGCTCAGCGCGCCGCTCGAGGCTTGGGTTCGCTCTATGCCCATGCCAACGAAATGACCATGGAAGAAGCGGGAGGCATCCACTCTGAATATACTCCGCGCGGTTGGATGAAGACCGAAAAAGAGCTCCTCATATTTGAGCAGCATCTTTACCTCCGTCAACCCGGATATGGTACTAGTTACATCACTGGTAAATACTTAATGGAGCAGGCAATGGCCGATTACGCCAGGACCCAGGAGCTAAAAGGCGAAGCTTTCGAGTTGAAGTCCTTTTTTGATCAGCTTAATGCGATCGGCAATATTCCTATGGATTTGGGGCGATGGGAGATGACAGGAGAGCAGGAAAGCTATTAATTAAAAATGACGAACACTGAACGCCCAAGGAGGAAGGGATTGACAGGCGTTCGAAATTCAGCATTCGAAATTCTACATTCCCAATTCCCTCGTTCTGCGAAGCAGTACCCAAAAGCCAAAACTTATAGTAGTATACCTATAAGTATATATTCTAAGAAAAGTTTAATCTGAGGTCAAAGAACATTTTGCCAGCAGCGGGTTAATGAAATAGGTTTTTGACACCATTTATGGGTGTCTCCCCAGCAAAAAGTAGTAAACCTATTTTATATGAAAATCCTCAAAATTGAATTCTTTGTGGCGGTGATCAGCTTTGCTATGCTCTTCACTTCCTGTACTTGGGACGTAGCAGAAAACCCCACCCCCTCCAACGAAACTACTATTTGGGCAGGCCCTAAGATCACCTTTGAAAAAGTGAATGATGCTGATCCTACTTTAGCCGAAAACCAGGATCGTATTACGGATGCAGTTTGGTTGACACGGGGCAATGAAGGAGGTCAACTCTTCAATGCAGCCCTTGAATCAAACTCCACCAAGGCGACTAGTCCAAGTGGTACTCTCTGGGCCAAGGGCACGACTGAGTCTTTGGACAACTTAAGTTTTGAAAGCTTTCGTACTGCCATCGGCCAACCCAAAAACGCAGTAGGCCAAGACCTAGTCTTACTCCTTGTCGAGGACAATATTGCCATCGACATCAAACTGACGAAGTGGGTAGGCAACAAACAGGGCGGTTTTGCCTATGAGCGTTCCAGTCAATAATCCGCATTCACTAGAATAGCAGCTAATCAAGATTTAGCTCTGTTTTATCTCATTATTAGTAGTCTCCTGATCATTCATTTGGTTGGGAGATTTTGGTTTTGGGGGACCTCCCGAAAGCTTTCGGGAGCGCGGAACGCTTATCCCAGCGTTCTCCGAAGGAGAGAGGCAAAAAAGGAAAACCAAGGCTCTCCTAAACCGCCAAATACCTATCAGTCAATTATTGCTTGATTGCTCCGCGATACTTTTCGATGACCCTCAATAAGTCTTTTTGCTTAAAGGGCTTAGTAACATAATCGTCCATGCCAGCCGCTAGGCACATGTCTCGATCGCCCTGCATAGCATTGGCCGTCACCGCAATGATGATAGGCTGACTCACCATCGACCCTTGTGCGCGGATTTTTTGGGTAACTTCTAGGCCATCCATTTCTGGCATTTGCACATCCATAAAGACGAGATCATAAGGAGAAGCTAATACCTTCTCATAAGCATCTTTGCCATTTACGGCGAGATCAGCTTTAAAGCCAATCTTTTCTAGCATTTTTAGGGCCAGCTTCTGATTTACAGCATTATCTTCTGCCAATAGGATTTGCAGAGAATCGTCAATGGCAATCTGTTTTAAGGGCTTTGGAGTACTGGATATCTTTAACTGAGTAGATTCTTCCCTAAAAATGCTAATCAATGCATCATAGAAAGAGCGTTTACTCAAAGGCTTGGCAATCACTTTATCGAAGAGACCCGTTTGTTTCATTTTTTTCAAGCTCGACAAAGAGTTTAGCTGCAGTTTTTTACCCGTAAAGTTTTCCAAGAAACCTTGCATTCTCTGCAAATCCTCTTCAGCAAGCAAGGAAAGATTATTGATCATTAGGTCAACCTCTTTGTCCTTTGCCAAATAATCGGAGGCCTCAGTCAAACTTTTCAGCCAAATGACATTAGTGCCCCACTTTGTCAACTGCTCGGCGAGCATGGCTCCATGCAAATGATGAGTATCTATTAAAAGAACTTCTTTGTTTTTCAGCGGTGCAAGATCAAAAGAAGGGTTCTCCAGCAGAGACTGCTCAGTAGGTTCTGCGGTGGCGAAACTGAAAGCAAACTCGGTGCCTACCCCTAGCTCACTCCCTACCTCAAATTTGCCTCCCATCAAATTGACTAAGCGAGAGGATATGGCCAGACCTAAACCAGTACCGCCATACTTCCGAGTTGTAGAGGCATCTACTTGGGTGAAGGCATCGAATAAGGTCTCCATTTTCTTTTTGGGTATCCCGATACCGGTGTCTGATACTGAAAAACGGACATGAAAGCTTCCATTATTTAAGACAGGACCATCCTCTTGATCGACTCTGTCTACCTTGATGATAATTTCTCCTTTTGCGGTAAACTTCAAAGCATTACTAAACAAGTTTAGCAGTACTTGTCGGAGCCTCAAACCGTCGCCCATGATATGAGCAGGCAGACTAGGATCGATGAAATACAATAACTCAACCGGCTTTTCGCCTACTTTGCCCGCAAATAAGCCCAGCACCTCTTCAACACAATCTCTTACGGAAAACGGACTGTTTTCTAATTCTAGCTTTCCAGATTCAATTTTTGAGAAATCTAGTATATCGTTGATGATAGAGAGAAGACTCTCCCCACTTCTTATGATCGTTGAAACGTAGTTTTTTTGCTCTGAATTAAGGACCTCCTCATGCAAGAGTTCTGCCATGCCCAACATCCCATTCATGGGGGTGCGGATTTCGTGAGACATATTGGCTAAGAACTCACTTTTGCTGCGAGCAGCTGATTCGGCAATGGTTCTTGCCTCTTTCTCACGATCATTTGCCATCTCGAGCTCACGAGTCCTTTCAGCTACTTTCTTTTGCAGTTCTTGGTTTTGATATTTCACCTGTCTTAGCCTAAAACGGTAGGCAGCATAGACCACTAGAAAAATAAAGACGAGAGCAGCCGTTTTAAAAATCCAAGTTTCCCAAAAAGGAGGTTGCACACTGATCGTCAGATAGACTTTATCCTCACTCCAATCCCCATTACTATTTGCCGCCTTTATGTGCAAGTAATAGGTTCCAGGGTCCAAATTGGTATAGGAGATGGTCCTATCATTATCGTAGGTATTCCAGGTCTCTTCAAATCCCTCTAGACGATAGGTAGCTTGATTCTTTTCGGAGAAACTATATCCGATCAGGGCAAAATCAATATCAATGATTTTGTGGCGGTAGTCTAGGGTGATATTATCAGTGTAACGAATATCCTGTTGTAGGATAACTTCATCGAGTAAAGGATCTTCGCGTCCGGGTACCACTTCTTGGGTGTTTAGCCTCAACCCACTCAAAAATATAGACGGGGCCTTAAGTTCTTGATTGATATTTTCTATCCTTACTTCATTTAGACCTGCTTCAGAGGCAAAGTACATGATCCCAGAGTGATCCTTATAGGTTGGATAGTCATAGAAGTTTGTTCCTATTAGCCCATGCCTATGGTCAAAGTTAATAAAGCGTTTGGCCTGGGGATCAAATCGTGAAATCCCCAAAGAATTTGAGCACCAAATATTTCCTTCCAGATCCACCAACATTTGGGAAATGTTGATCGAATTGGAGCCATAAGTATCACTAAATGCTTTTACCTCCCCTGTAGATTTATTGTAGCAAAACAATCCCTGGGTAGTCCCAATCCATATCTTTTTGCCGGTACTAGCCAAAAAGCGATAATTTTTGTTGTTGAGACTTGCTAGATCATTGTGATCAAAATAGACACTTTCAAATCTTGGGGCGGCATCTTTTTGGGGTATAATATGTATCAGACCGCCATCATCTGAGCCCACCCAATAGCTACCATCTTCATCTTGAAGTAGTTCACTCAAAAAGTTATCCGGCAGACTATTGGGATCTAGCGGATCCTTCCTAAAAAGCTCAAAGGAGCCATTGGTTTTGTCAAAAAGGATCAATCCCTCCGAACTGCTGACCCAAAGTTCTTGCTCTGTATTGGGGAGAATATCTCTCACATGGAAATAGGGATCAGCTCCTTTCGGTTTGATTGGATAGTTTTGGATAGTGGACGATTTTATATCCAAGCGAGAGATTCCTTTTTCACTACCGAGCCACAATACACCCTTGAGGGTATCCTCCCAGATTGCACTAACAAAATTGCTAAATAGTCCCTTTGTACCAGTAGCGTTCGTGGTAGCCTTGAAATGCCTTTGTATCTCTTTATTCTCATCCAAGAGAAATAAACCATCAGCCTTAGTGCCTATCCACATCTCTTGTGAAGGAGAAACATTGATGGCTGAAATGCCGCTTATTTGCTCATGTTTTGGGGTATTGAGATCAGAATGAAAAACGGTTACCTGTGGGTCGTATTTAGCTACACCTCCTTCCGTAGCCAACCAAATAATCCCTTCTTTACTTTCATAAATATCTCTGATCCTATTACTAGGTAAGCCCGCTAAACCGATCGCATTATGATGAAATATTTTGTAATCCCACGCAGCTTTGCTCTGTACGCATCCGGAAACTGATTGCGGATCAAATACAGACAATTCTAATTTTGTCCCTACCCAAGCAAGTCCTCGACTATCGACAAAGCATGAAAACACCAAATCCCCTAAACTTGCCTCTCTCTTTCCCTCCACTCTGATAAAACTATCAGGCCCAGATTCACAATCAGAGGTATTTTTAATCACCAATTGTTTGCCAGCAGTGCCAATCCACAAACGTCCTTGCGCATCAGTTGCCATACTCCAAAGTCGGTCCGCAGCAATCGATTGGGGATCAATGGGATCATGGCGATAATGCTCGAAATAGGCTTTGGCTAGACCGGCTTCCGTTTGGTCCCAAATCATCTTATGCAAGCCACCTCCCCAAGTACCTAACCAAATCGTACCGGCTGGATCCTGGTGCACCTCCAAAACCGCAGGAGCAGCTAATTTTCCCTCAGATTCTGGATCGGGCAAAAAGTTATAAAATCTATCTGTTTCGGGATTGAGAATACTTAAGCCATTTTCTGTGCCTATCCAGATAAGGCCATTCTTATCCTCATAGAGATCTAGAACTTCATTATGTGTCAGGCTATTGGGATTTTCGGCATCATGGAGGTAATGAGTGATCGAACGCTTTTTTATGTCCATCCGATTAAGGCCTCCACCTTGGGTCCCGATCCAAAGGATACCCTTATGGTCTACCAAAAGACTTTTTATGATATCATTGTTAAGCGAATTGGGCTCTAGAGTATCAGCTTTAAAGACATAAAACTCCTTCCCATCGTATCGATTCAAACCATTTGAAGTACCAAACCACATAAAGCCTTCCTGGTCTTGCGCTATGCTAAAAACCATATCCGAAGAAAGGCCCGAAGAGGTACGTATTTGTTCAAATTGAATAGGAGGCAGCTTCCCCATTAAGAGGCCTGGGATCACAATCAATCCAAAAATCCAAACCGAAATAATCCTATTCACTCGATATTTTAGTTTGTAGTAAAAAGTTCAGAAGAGGCCAAAAGATCAATCAAATAGCAGTGCCAACCTTTCACCAACTCATACATCAAACTTCAATATCAATCCTAATCTTAGCTGGTTATTTAGGCTCCAAAAAGAGTTTAGCTTCCTGAATAGTTTCATTTTACGCGCTTTTGGCAGGCATTTCTTGCATAAACAATCAAAGGTCAATAAAGACTTCTGGAAAAGCTAAGGGTAATTTTGATCAGCAAGAGAGAGGAGGAAGTAGGCTTTTTTTACCGCTTCGCGGAACGATATAGGCGTTCCGCGAAGCGGTAGAAAAAAGAAAATCTCTATGACTTCAAGGGAAGCTTAATGATAAACTCGGTAAAATCTCCCTCTTTAGAATTACACTCAATGCTCCCTTGATAGCCTTGAGTAATGATGTCATAACTAATCGAAAGGCCTAAGCCGACATGTCCTTGCCCAGTGGATTTGGTTGTGAAAAAGGGTTGAAAAATCTTTTCTTTTACACTCTCGGAGATTCCAATGCCATTGTCTTGAATCTCGATGACTAGCATTTGATCCTTTAGGTGAGTTCGGAGAGAAAGTTGTGGGCCATAATCTTGCTTCGCCTCCTTGGCTTTTTGCTCAAGGGCATTGCAGGCATTTCCTACCAAGTTGAGGATCACCCGCTTAATCTCTTGCCGATTTATTGAGATAGGAGGCAAGTCGGAAGCGAATTCCTTTTTCATCTCAATTGGAAAATCAGGATTTTGCGCCAGGAAGCTTAGGTAAGCAAGATGGATAGCCTCCTCCACCAACTGATTGATCTCCGTAGAAACTCGCTCCCCATCCGTACCCCGAGCATGATCCATCATCCCTCGCACGCTTGCGGTAGCTCTCTCCCCATGTTCGCGGATATAGCCCGTCTTTCGTTTGGCTCCTTCAGCGGTTGCGA
>CAZHOC010000127.1:0-9472 GCA_964534295.1 uncultured Bacteroidia bacterium
GGTATGTTTGAATACAAAGCGCTTGAAGGATCGAGCCCTTCCAGCGCTTTGTATTCAAACATACCTACATTTGCCTTTCTCCAGACGAAAAATCTGCCTATGTCGCCAATGCAGGTATGTTTGAATACAAAGCGCTGGAAGGGCTCGATCCTTCAAATCTACAGAAGAGCTCCTTGCGCTACCCAGCATTTGCTTATGGCTCCAAGGAGATGAAAGAAGGCATAGACACAGACAGCATCGATGTTCCTGGACTAGGTGATCCCAATGCCCCAGAAAGTTTTTCGGTTTGGCGGGTCGATCTTAGCGACACACCTTCGGTGAACGCTAAGGTCAAAACAGGCGTATTGGTCGGCCAAAAGGTGGAAGGAATTCCGGCCGTGGGAGGGGCCAGTCCTAATTCGCTGGTGGCCTCAGACCAATATGTTTTTGTCAGTAATGGCAATAATGATTTGATCTCCGTGATCGACATTGAAAAAGACACCGTCATCAAAAACATTAAGCTTCAGCTAGATGCCAGACTCGGCAACAGAAGAGGTACCATCCCCTTTGGCTTGGCAATCTCCCCAGATCAAAAGCGACTTTATGTAGCCGAGTCGGGTGTCAATGCGGTTGCGGTTATAGATGTTAAAAGCCTAAGCGTAATCGGTCATATCCCAGTGGGCTGGTTTCCCTCTAAAGTCGAGGTCAGTCCTGACAACAAACAGCTCATCGTCGCCAATGCCAAAGGCTATGGCAGTGGCCCTAATGGAGGCGCAAACTTCAAGATGGGGCCAGAGGGCAGTTATATCGGAGGATTGATGAAGGGATCTATTACCGTGATGGATATACCTGATGAACAAGCCCTAAAAGCCCTCACCCAACAAGCAGTCGAGCAAAATTTTGCCATCAGAAAGGCTACCGACGCTCGCTATACTAGGAGAAACAAGCTGCCAATACCCTTATATCCCGGGGCAAAAGCTAGTCCTATCAAGCATATCGTATTTATCTCCAAAGAAAACCGCACCTATGACGAAGTTTTTGGCCAACTCAAAAAAGGTAAAGGCGATCCAAGCTTGGCTCGTTATGGCTTAAAAGTCAGCTTCAGCAAACGTGATGGCAGCGGCCAGATTGAAGACTGTGATGTCATGCTCAATCATATTGCGCTGGCGCGGCGATTTGCCATCTCTGACAACTTTTATGTAGATGCTGATCACTCTGCCGATGGCCACCGTTGGCTAGTAGACACCTATCCTAATGAATGGGTAGAAACCCACGTTTCAGCCGCATATGGTGGTAAGCGCCATCCCAAAATGGATTCCAAAGCTCCCGGCAACTTTGCGATGGTTGGCTCCACAGGAGCAATCTATCCGGAGGATTATAATGAACATGGGGCTATTTGGGATCATTTTGAGCGTAACCAAATCGACTTCTTCAACTTTGGTTTTGGGACGGAATTGGCAGGCTCCCTGAGCGATAGTACTATGAAGTACACAGGTATCCGCTACTTGGTCAATTACCCCTTGCCAGGACCTTTGTACAAGCGTTCTGCGCCGCAGTATCCCACCTACAACATGGCCATCCCTGATCAATTTAGAGTCGATCAGTTTCTTAAGGAATATGAAGAGCGCTGGGGCGAGGGAGGAGATAGTCTGCCACAAGTACTCACCATCCTGCTACCCAACGATCACGGTGCAGGTGAACGTCCCCAAGCTGGCTATCCTTATCGCGAAAGCTATATGATGGACAATGACCTTGCTTTGGGTCGCTTGGTAGAGTTTCTCAGTCACACCCCTTACTGGAAAAATATGGCTATCGTAGTTACGGAAGATGATTCACAGAATGGGGTCGATCATATTGATGCTCACCGTAGTCTTTTGATGGTCATTTCGCCTTATGCCAAACGTGATTATGTCGGGCATCAGCACTACAGCTTCGGTTCTATTTTCAAGACTTTCTGGAATATCCTCGGCACTCCTTATCTTAATCAATTCGATGCAGGCGCCACTGATCTTAACGATTTGTTTACCGATGAGCCAGACTTTACGCCTTACAATGCTTATGCCCTTGATGCGCGGGTTTTTGATCCCCAAAAAGTGCTTGATCCATTTGATGAGGAGTTTGACTGGAGCGCTGTGATTGGTTCTCCCTCTTTGGATGATCCAGCCGTATTGCTAAAAGAGATGCAGGAAGCTGATAAACAGCGAGAATTGGAGCGAAATAGACAAAGTAATCCGCTCAGAGAAGGTGCCGAAGATTGAACGGCTTAACAATTCCTTAACCTACTTGCTATATAAGCTTGATGAACATTCTACATTATTGCAGCATGAGATATGCCTTATCGTGTCTTGTGTTAATTTTGGCTGCCTACTCCCTGCGGGCACAACAAGATAGCACGATTGCCTATCGATTGGATACAACTGAGATTATCAGTTTTCAGCGGCAAAGCCAAACGATTAGGCGTTCGGCTGCAGCCGTATCTACCCTCAATCAAACTCAACTCAATCAACTCTCTGCCAGATCTACTCCAGAAGCCTTAATGCACGTACCCGGAGTTTGGATGCAAAAGACCAATCACGGCGGGGGTTCTCCCTTTGTACGTGGGCTCACTGGCAATCAGACCCTTTTGATGATAGATGGTATTCGCCTCAACAACAGCACCTTTCGCTATGGGCCCAATCAGTACCTCAATACGGTGGATCCTTGGAGCATTTCTCGGGTAGAAGTAGTGAGAGGCAGCGGTTCGGTGCAATATGGGAGTGATGCTTTGGGAGGAGTGATCCAGATGTTTAGCGCCACGCCAAAATATTTTGAGGAGGGCTTTAATGTTAGTTCCTTTTTTAGGGGCAAATGGATGAGTCAAGGTATGGAAAGAAGCGGCCGAGCGGGTATTGAAGTGGGGAGTGAAAATTTTGCTTTGCGACTTGGAGTCAGTCTTAAGGACTTTGGAGATTTGTTTGCCGGCGGAGATTTGGGCTTTCAGGCCCCTTCCGCCTATACCGAGCGGGATGCAGATGTTAAGGCTCGCATCAAATTAGGCGAAAAGCAAGAGCTAATTTTCGCCTATCAAGGAGTGAGTCAGCGCAATGTGGGCAGATATGACCAAGTCGCCCAAAGAGGTTATCAAATCTATGAGTTTGAACCTCAACAAAGACAATTGCTCTATGCTCGTTGGCGGGGAGAAACTGACAGGACTTGGTTTTCCAACTTCAATATCACCCTTTCCCAGCAACTAAGTGCGGAAGGGCGAAGCAAGCAGAGAGAGGCAGAAGACTTCCAAACCTTTGAACGAGATGAGGTGCTTACTCGAGCCTTAAGCTTCGACTTCAAATCTTTGATCGCAAGTAATTGGAGCGCTGTTTCTGGGGTCGAAGTATATCGCGATCTGGTCTATAGTAGTGCATATACGCTTAGTCTGCCAGATAGCATCCGCCAAGACAAAAGAGGTTTATATCCTGATAATTCAGCTGCGCTGAACGCTTCTCTCTTTAGTCTGCACCATTTGGATCTAGGCCGTTGGCAATTGGATGGAGGCTTGCGTTACAACAGCTTCCGATTACAAATCTTTGACCAGCAGTTTGGGGATGTGGATAGTCGTCCTTGGGCCCTAGTCGGGAACGCTGCGGTTTTATACCAACTCATTCCTTCAACGGGAATATTTGTTTCCTTCAATAGCGGCTATCGGGCCCCCAACATCAACGATCTCAGCAGCTTTGGATCCTTTGATTCAGGTATAGAAGTACCCAGCAGTGGCTTAGCGCCTGAATTTTCCTACACTTTTGAAGTGGGACTCAGGCATCAAAAGGGGCCCTTGCGGCTCGAATTATTTGCCTACCGCACGCTGCTCAACAATCTCATTACCCGAGTTCCCTCAACCTTCAATGGTGCCGATAGCTTGCTAGGGGAGCCTGTCTTTACTAAAGCCAATGTAGATCAGGCCTTTATTCAAGGCGTGGAAGGGGAGTTTGGCTGGCGCTTTAGCAAGCAGCTGAGCTTGGATGCCTATGCGACCTATACCTATGGAGCAGAGTCTGCAGACTTATCTCCCCTGCGTAGAATCCCTCCTTTTCATGGCAGTATACAAATTCGTTATATTCGACCCGAAGGATGGTATGCCACCTTTGAATGGCAGGCCGCTGCTGCCCAAACCCGCCTTTCGGGAGGAGATATCAGGGATCATCGGATTGCGGATGGTGGTACTCCAGCCTGGCAGATCATAAACTTATATCTCGGCTATCGATATAAATTTCTCAGCATAAATCTAGGCTTACAAAACCTCAGCAATCAAGCCTACCGCATGCATGGCAGCGGAGTCGATGGCTATGGGCGGAGCCTTTGGATTAGCACCAGCATTAATTTTTGACACACTACTCAACACATGGATACAAGCTCTCAAATTATTATGTACCTCGGATTTGCCATGGCGGCCTATTCCGTAGTAGGTAACGATGTGATTCAAACATTAGGAACCTTCCTGACCTCAAACGAAAAGCGGCCTTGGTACCTTCTCTGGGGCTACGCCGCGACGATATTAGCCGTCGTATTGGTTTACGGCTGGGTCGTCAACGATGGAGATGTTTCCTATATGAAACTCATCGGTAGCGCAGCAAAAGGCTATAGCTTTGAAAACCCAGCCTATCCCCTACCCAATCCCTTGACCTGGTGGTATTTACTACCGCCGATCATTCTCTTGGTGATTACTCGATTTGGGATACCCGTCAGTACGACCTTTCTGATTTTGACCTTTTTTGGTACCGCTTCTTTGAGCGATTTTGATATGTCCAGAGGCTTTGGAGAATTCCTCGTTGAATTTTTCACAGCAGACCAGTTTAGCAGTATGCTGACCAAATCCTTGATGGGCTATGCAGTAGCTTCCATTACAGCGATTATCGCCTACACTCTGATAGCCGAATGGCTGGAGAGGCGTTTCTATCAGACTGAGTTGGAAGGTAGCTCAAGAGAAGGCCTCCTTTGGTCTGCGGCCCAGTGGGTCTCTACGGGTTTTCTCTGGTCCCAATGGCTGATTCAAGACTTTGCCAATATCTATGCCTATCTACCGCGTAAAGTAAGCAGCACTGAGATGATCGCATCTCTGGTAGTCATTTTGGGGCTATTGGCTTACATCTTCTACCAAAGAGGAGGAGCGATCCAAGGCATTGTCAAATCCAAAACCAATACGCAGGACATCCGCTCAGCCACCATTATCGACTTTATCTATGGCATCGTTTTGTTCTTCTTCAAAGAACTCAACGATGTTCCTATGAGTACCACTTGGGTATTTATTGGCCTACTCGCTGGACGTGAGTATGCTTTACGATTTCGTTTCGATGACAAAAAGATCAGCAAGGCAACTCACAAAGGTATTGGCATGGATGCCATGAAAGCGACTCTAGGATTAGTAGTAAGTATCTTTTTGGTGGTGATGATGCAATATGTTAGAGGACTTTAATTTTTTTCACTGCTACGCAGAACGCTTATCCCTAGCGCGACAAGGCAGTGCCTTGTCGCTGACAAAATCATACTTTCCCGATTACATTTCGAGCGAGTCCCGAGTATCGGGACGACGAGAAATCTCCTTGAGCACAATAAGTATTTATTACTTGTCAGAGAGGAGACTTCTCCTCAGCCTTCGGCTTCGTTCGAAGTGATTTGTGAACTGTAGGTTCGGCATGCATGCCGAACCCATCACGCCAGATACAAGCGTTTTGCGCAGCAGAAAGCCAAACTTGTCACACAAAAATCATCTCTAGCTATTTCCGATATAACGCCTTTGCCTTATTTTGAGTCCAAAAGCAGATATGATTCAACTTGTAATATTTGATATGGCCGGCACTACGGTACAGGACGATGATTTTGTGGCCGAGTGTTTTGTAGCCGCCCTTGGCGAACGCGGTATCCAAATTACTGCCGCCGATGCAAGGCCTGTGATGGGGATTCCTAAACCATTAGCCATCAAAAGCATGATCGAGGCAAAGCGTTCGGCGCAGCCGGCCACCAGCGAAGAGATCGAACTCATCCACCAAGACTTTATCAAACGCATGATCCATCTTTACCAGACAGACAGACGCGTGAAGGAAATTGATGGAGCCTCTGAGCTATTTGAAAGGCTACGCCAAAAAGGCATCAAGGTAGGCTTAGACACCGGATTTAGCCGTGATATAGCCCAAACTATCATTGCGCGATTAGGTTGGGAGGAAAAGATAGATGCCAGCGTAACCAGTGATGAGGTAGCGAATGGCCGTCCAGCAGCAGATATGGGACTTAAGCTGATGGACTTACTGTCTGTCAGTGATCCAAAGACGGTCGTAAAGGTAGGAGATACTGCCTCGGATTTAGGCGAAGGCCAAGCTTTGGGTGTGGCTTTTAATATTGGCGTTTGTAGTGGGGCTTACAGTCGCGAGCAGCTTGAGGCAGAGCAACATACCCATGTACTGGATTCTATTAGAGAATTGCCGAAAGTGCTAGGCTTATAAAAAATAAAGGGACATAAAAACTATGTCCCTTTTTCATTTATGCGCTTTCTAAGATTGCAATGTTTTCTTCAAGTTGATCGAGATGTTTGCCAAAGGCTTTTTTATTCATCCAGCGGGCCAGCCAATGACAAAGCGGAGTCAACACCACTAAAGTGATCACCAAGGTCATCCAGACGTAGGTCTTTTCAAAAACCTCTGATACGGGATGCTTTTCAGTAAAGGACCACATAAAGCCCATCGTAGCCGAAATCGGATATAAGAACAGACCGATGGCCTCCTCATAGCGCAAAATGGTCTTGATACGATCTCTATATGATTTGAGGGCATCCAATAGGCTTCCATCCATAGGGAGCTCTTTTTTGAGCAGTTTGTACTCTTGCCACAGGATGATACCCCCAATGACATAAGCCAAAGTCAATACCAGCAAGAGGATCTGGACAATCTGCACTTTGAGAAAGGGCATTACGGCCAAAAACAGGATCACAAAGCCCACGATAAACATCATCTTTTTGAAGACTCCTTTGCGGAGCTTCGCGGTGGGTGAACTTGATTCTTGATGAATCATGTTTTCCAAGCCTTCGTCTTCAATGATATTTACTTCAAAGGACTGCTGCTGTAATTCGTTCCAGGTTTCACGCAAATCCATATCTATATTCAATTTTTTGATTCAACATTAATTAAACTTCTTCCCTACTTATCATCCCCTCCTAATTTCTTCACGATGCCCTGTTTGATGCGATGAAGCTTTACAGCAGCATTGTTTTTACTCATACCCGTGATTTCGGCGATCTCCTCATTAGGGTAGCCATCTAGATGCAAAACGATGATCAAACGATCGATTTGGTTGAGTTCACGGATGGCCATCCAAAGGAGTTCTGAACGCTCAGAGCGTTCGCGAGGATTATGAGGTACCTCTAGGCCTTCGGTAGTCTGCATTTCGGGATTGCGCGTCTGCTTACGACGATAAGTCAGTACAGTGTTGAGCGCAACTCGGTAGAGCCAGGTAGAGAATTTCGAGTTGCCCGCAAAACGTTCATAGGAACGCCAAGCTTGCAGGACGACTTCTTGAAACAGATCTTTTTGATCTTCAGGATGGTCCACATACAGTCTGACGACTTTGGCGATAATCCCTTTGTGATCACTAATCGATCGTAAGAAGACTTGTTCTTTGGCAGAAGTTTTCACCGCAGAGGTATCGGAAGCTTGTGCCAGGTCCATGAGTAATTGGGAGCTTAAATCCATAGTGATGAGGCATTAAAACTGCGATGATTGATCAATCGTAGTATAAGTATCCGACACCCCTACAGAAATTACAGAGATATAGAAAAAATTTAATTTTCTGCTTTCATTTTCTTGCCTTGCCAGTAAAAATAGGCCATAGAAGCCGTAGTTCCCACAAAACCCACAATGGCTAAAGCATAACTCAATTGAGAAAAGAAGCTGGCCCAACTCAAGTCTGCCGCTCCAAAGTCTTTGTAAAGCAAGACACTCACACTGCCCATATAGCCAAATGAGTCCGCGAGATAAATCAAAAATCCGACATTGCTCACATACCGAAAGGCGGCAATGAGGCGGTCAAACAAGATGCTGTTGAAGGGAATATAAGCGAGATAGGTAGCATAGCCGGTTAAGAACATCCACCACCATTCATTCCACCAGCCTGCATGATAACCATAGGTGGCCAAGCCTGCCAACAAGGTTCCAAGCAATATGGCGACATGATTGATCATAAGGGCTTTGACATTGTCCTTGACGAGTACGATCAACATCAGGATCCCCAAGACGCCGAGAGAAACAGGACCTTCAATACCGGAAAAACTCACCCCATGATCCTTCCCTTTGAGTGAAACCAGGATGTCTTCCATAAAATTATCCCTAAAATCACGATAGGCCGTCAACATGGTATAGACGAGCACTAACATGATGATACCAACGGCAAATCGCTTGAAAAAGGCTAAACGCTCTGGGCCAGACATGGGTGCTCTTTTGGTACGCAGTGCCTCATCTTGATCATTAGGAGGGGGCATCTGATTGAGCATCCAAACAAAGATCAAGAGCGGTATCGCAAACAAAGCTCCGGTCAAAAAGGGCATCCAAAACTCCGTAGCGCCCAAGCTGATAATCCATTTTCCTACATCCTTGACAAATCCTGAAGCAAAGGTAAAGCTCGCACAAAGGCCCAATCCCATTACCTCAGTAAAGCGTCGGCCCTCCAAATAAGAAAAGACCAAGCCCCAAATCATCCCAAGCGGTAAACCATTGAAAAACAGACAAATAAAATTATAAGGCCGAGGAATGGTGGCAAAACCCAAAAGAGCGAGTTCGGCGATGCCGATCAAAATCAAAATACTAGCCGCTCGCCCCGTAGCCTTCATCTCCGAAACCACTTTGATCCCCACAAACTTGGAGAGCATATAGCCTAGGACCTGGGTGATCACAAGGATCTCTTTATAGTTCAAACCCCAAAAGCCAGCCTCTTCACTAAAGGTCCCCACCGTAAAAGCCTTACGAAAGGCATACATACAGGCATAGCTGCAAAAAGCCGCGATGATCGCATAAACCGAAAACCAAATCGGAGATGCGTTTTCTAACCAATTTTTGACTTTGCTCATTTGGGTGTGTTTACCAATTCAATCCGTTTGTATCAAAACTAAAGGCTTGCCATTCTGCCTCTTTTAAGGCCCAAAGTTTCTTATACCCAGCCTTTTGCAATACATCAGCGGTTTCCTCAAAACCAGCAATCAAATCATTAGGATGATGAGAATCTGAATTTAAACAAGTGCGGATCTCCATATCGGCCAAGGACTAGGGTATGCTCCCCCATCCCTTTTTTTGTATAAACCGCGCGTATTAACTTCGACAATCACATCTGCATCACGAGCCACTTCTAAGGTAGCCAGGACCAATTCTTTGTACCAATCAGACTCTGTATCAAAGAGTTGATTGTTTTCGCTTTGCATTTTGATTTTGTCAATATGCCCCACCACATCGGGGCAATCGACTTCGATCATTTCTTGCGTAAG
>CAZHOC010000128.1:0-9438 GCA_964534295.1 uncultured Bacteroidia bacterium
CCCCAACGAATGGGTAGAGGCTCATGTCCCTGCTGCTTATGGCGGCAATCGCTCTTTCCGATGGGATTCGAAAGCCCCGGGCAATTTTGCCCTCGAAGGTGCATCTGGTGCTATTTATCCTGAAGAATATAATGAAGCGGGCTCTATCTGGGAGCATATGGATCGCAATGGTATTCCCTTCTGGAATTTTGGTTCCGGGATCATGTTTGCCCCCCATCTTTCGGGTAGTCTCGATTATCCTTTGGGCTATGGGCATGCGGTCAATTACCCAGTACCAGCACCTTTGTTTGGTCAAACTTCTAGGACTTTTCCAACTTATAATATGGCGATCCCAGATCAGTTTCGGATCGATAAATTTATCGAAGAATTTGAGCAAAAGTGGCTCAATGGAACAGACACCATGCCGCCCGTTTTGACCATCATCATTGGCAATGATCATGGCGCCGGAGAGCGACCCGAAGCGGGCTTTCCCTATTTGGAGAGCTATATGGCCGATAATGATCTGGCGCTAGGTCGTTTGGTAGAATTTATCTCCAATACTCCCTATTGGAAAAACACGGCTATCGTCGTAACGGAAGACGACGCCCAGGGCGGCAGAGATCATATAGATGCTCATCGCTCCATCTTAATGGTGATCTCCCCTTATGCCAAACAAAATTATGTTGGACATCAGCATTATAGTTTTGGTAGTATTTTCAAAACATTTTGGAACATACTCGGCATCCCCTACCTCAATCAATATGATGCTGGTGCCAGCGATATGCATGATCTTTTTAGCGATCAAATAGAGCTGAGTCCTTACCAAGCAATAGACATTGATTCCCGCTTATTTGATCCCAAGAAAGCGCATGATCCATTGGACGAGGCTTTTGACTTTTCGGCCTTAGAGGAAGGGCCTAAGCTCGATGATGAAGAATATCTGCAAGCTGAAGCAAAACGGGTAGAATAAAAAATCTCCAATGCCGAAAGGACGAATCCTTCAACATTGGAGCATAGAAATGGATATTTCTTAAGCGCTAGGCTTTTACTAGTTCTACGATTGTGATCTCTGGTGGGATCCCCACTCGTCCTGGGAAGCCCAAATAACCAAAGCCTCGGTTGACGTAAAGATACTGCTCGCCTGATTGATAGAGATCAGCCCATTCAGGATAGACATATTTGACAGGACTCCAACGGAAGCCCTTGATATCAACCCCAAACTGCATACCGTGGGTATGACCGGAGAAGGTTACATCAACATCTTTGTATTGGGGGACAACCTCGGCCATCCAGTGACTAGGGTCATGTGAGAGCAAGAGTTTGACGGGAAGATTTTCCGTTCCGCGATGAGCGGCCGCCAAAGAACCATACTTAGGGAAACGCCCGTTGGCTGACCAGTTTTGGATCCCCAAAACGCCAATTTCAGCATTGCCTTCCTTGATCACGCGGTGCTCGTCCATCAAAATATCCCAACCCATAGCGCGATGAGTCTCGATGAGGGTTTGCAGGTTTTTAGCCTTCGCTTCCGGGCTCGACCAACCTACATAATCGCCGTAGTCGTGATTTCCCAAAGTAGAATAAACCCCATGTGGCGCGTCCAATTTTCCGAAGATAGACACATAGTCTTTCATCTCACTAGCCACATTGTTGACAAGATCTCCCGTAAAAAAGATCATGTCGGGTTTTTCTTTCATAAGCATTTCCACCCCTCCTTGCACTGCGGTTCGGTTCCAAAAACTACCGGAGTGTACGTCTGATATCTGGGCGAGTCTCATCCCATCAAACTCTTTGGGGAGATTGGGTAGGACGATGCGGCGGCGCCGAACGCGATAGTCATGCGCTCCGCTGATGATGCCATAACTTACCCCCACGATGGGTACGGTCGCAGCGATCAAACCCGCCTTGGCCAGAAATTGCGAACGAGTGATGTTGTTGCTGTCACTGACCTCTGTGACTACACCCGGTGACTCCACAGTAGGACTATTGCCTGTGATACCCAATTTTTGCCCGATCCATTGTATAATCCGCCATATTTCGTCTATAAGGAGGAAAATCAGGATAAAAAACTTTGCAAAGTAGTGCGTAAAGATGACAACCATCAACATGGTTCGTAATTTGCGACCAAGTAGATAGGGGTCTACAAAATGGTAGATAAATAAACCAACGATCATCACGACGGCCAGTCCCCAATAGAGGTTGTGCCAAATGTTTCGCGCGTTGCTACTGAGATTTTGGGTTGCGGTCTTGACCGCTTGGAATGCATACCAGTCGATCAACAGTAAGATCAGCGCGACAACCGGTATAAGCACTAGTTTGTTCATAACAGACGAGGTTTGGGATAAGGAACGAATATATTTAGTATATTGTTCAACTACTTAATTCTTCTGATTACCAACCCACTGGCCGTGCAAATTGTGACAGTTGTTATGCGACGGTTAAACGTTCTGTTAATACTTGCCTTGCTCATTTTCGGCAGAATGGATATTACTTCTGCCCAACAAGCCAGACATGCGCCCTGGCTAGATCTCTGGTTTTTGCAAGCTCGCTTTTCGGAAAGTGATAAGAATAAGGATCAGCAACTCTCCTATGCTGAGATGGAGGCTTTTCCAGAAGAATGGGCTTACTTTTTGATCGACGAATTTTTTGTTGAAGCAGATTTGAACCAAGACGGTTTTCTCAACGAAACCGAAACTTGGCGACGTCTGGGCACTGCGCATCAGTACCGGGTAAAATTGGATGCTGCGCTTGTCTCAGATTTGCGGGATAAGTATCCCTTTTTCGATGATGCCAAATTGGTTTATTTCAAGAGACATCCTGAGCTTACAGCTGAGCTATTTAAAAACCTTAGCTGGCTCCGCATTCACCCAGAAATCCCTTATAAGTTATTAGCCAATTCAAGTTGGTGGAATGAAAACCCTGAAGTGTTGCAAGCGCTTCACGCCAATTTGACTGGACTGGCAGAACACCCCAGCATTGCTTTACGCTTTTATGCCTTGCCTTCTCTGAATCGTTATGTGGGCCCCGACCGAGGATTTAAGGCAAGATATAAGAATTTATTTATTGAGCGTAAACGCGAGCAGTCCTACGCTTATCGCATAAGTTTTTATGATGAAGATATTCCCAATCAGCAATTGCAGGGTGCTCCAGTAGCCGCAAATGATGCTGAAGGCAAAGCAAATATTAAACTCAGTTTGCCTGCGGAAGCTGCTGATCTACAGCAAGAAGCTGATCAATTAGAAGCAGAACTCCTTAGCCTTATTGAGCGACTGAAGAAAGAAAATGAAGTATTAAAATCTGCCGAGGCAACTCTACAAGACCAAATCGAAGCCCTTAACCTAGCGTTAAGCGAAGCTGCTAAAAGGCCTGACAAAAACACCTTGCTCATGCTGCAACGGAAGGTCGCAGAACTTACCCGAGCAAAGAGTCAATTAGAAACAGAGCTCAACCAAGCGGTATTCGCCCAAAGAGAAACCCAGCTTGATGATGGCAAACAACTCGCCCAGATAGAAGAGCTTAAAGGTCAAATACTGAGCTTAGAGGAAGAAAACAACCGTCTCCAGCGTGTGATGCGGTCCAATAGCTCTGATCTTAGAGAAGCAAATACTGCCCAAGAACGACAAATCCGGCAGTTACAAGGGGTGATCGCCCAAATGGGCAGTCAACTGGATCAAGCCACAAGTGTAGATAATGGCGCAGAGATTCAACGTTATCAGTCTCGAATCAATAGCTTACAGGCCTCACTCAATACCTCTCAGCAAGACCTAGCTCATGTCAAGCAGTCTTGGACCCAAACGGCCCAACAATTGGCGGAGGTCAACCAAGAGAGAAGACAGTTAAGGCTCGCCCTGCAAAATCTCGAGGCGCAACAGATGGTCAAAAATGAGCAACTGGACCAAAGCCTCGAAAATCAAAAACTTGACCAAGGAAAATATGATGCCCTTCTAGCGGAGAATCAAAAGCAGAAGCTTGAGATACAACGCCTTAATGGAGCAGTGGCGAACCTAGAACAGACCTTATTGAGTAAAGCCAATGTAGACGACACCCAAGTCCGCAAAGAAGTCGAAGCACAGTATATCGCCAGTTTCCAAAAGCAAATGCGTCGCAATGACTCTATTACCAGATTGAATAGAGAGCTTTCTCAGCAAGTAGATGAACTGCAGATGCGCTTTGTCCAGATGGAAATGAGTCAAGCTAACTCAAGTGCTAATTCAGAAGCTTCACTTGAACGCTTGGAACAGCATTACCAAAAGCAGACTCAAACTCTCAAGTCTGAGATTCTAGCCTTGCAGCAACAAAATCAACAATTGGCTCAGCAGGCAAGAGCTGTACCAGCAGCCGATCCTAATCTTGAAGCGGAGAAGGAAGCCCTGGCTTCTGAAAACCAGAAGGTCAAAAACGAAATGGCTCGTATGGCTGAATCACTCAATTCTGCTTCAGAAGTTGAAGGCCAGTACCAGAGCGAAATCGCCCGCTTAGAGCAACAGGTCAATAATCTGACGGAAGAAAGAGACGCGATTTTTGCGGAAAATCAAAGATTAACCGCTGCGGCTAAAACTTCAGATGCGGATTCAGAAGCGGTGTTGGTAATGCTAGCCGAAGAAAACACTCAGCTCAAAGAAGATCTTGCTAAGCAAAAAGAAATCACCGAAAGTCTGCAGGCCAATCAAGCTAAACCAGAGACCCAACAAGCTTTATTGAGCTTGGCTGAAGAAAATAAAAGTCTCAAACAGCAATTAGAAAATCAGAAGCAAACAGTCAGTGGCCTACAAAGCGCTTTGGCCTCAGCCCAAGGGGATGCTACCGCTGCTTCGGATGTAGTTTTGGAGAGAGATTCTGTGCTAGCAGAAAACAACCGCCTGCTCAAAATGAATCGTCTCCAGGAGGAGCAAATCGCAAGTATGCAGTCTCAGCTCTCTGTTGATAAGCAAAAACAAAACGTAATTGCTGAAGAGAGAGAGAACGATTACCGGAATCGCATCATCAAGCTTGAAGGCCAAATCGAAGCTCAGAATAAGGAGAAGCTAGCGATCAATGACGAGTTAGCAAGACTTAAAGCTCGAGACAAAAACCTGAGCTTGGATCAGCAGGCCCAACTGCTTGAAATCAAAAGGCTTCAAGCCGCCCAGGATTCTTTGATGAAAGAAAATTTTGCTCTTCTCAATCAGACCGAAGCTCAGGCCGAGCAAATTGCTCAGTCGACCAAGAGTGGAGATCAAGCTCAGCAAGCCCTTAGGACCAAAATGGTAGCGGAGCAGCAAGAGGCAGCTGATAGAATCAATAAGCTGGAAAGCTCCCTTGGTGAGACCGAAAAGATGGTGGTACAGCTCAATGCCCAAATCGAAACTCAAAACAGCAAGATAGATGAGTTTAGCACTAAGCAGAAAACGCTACTTGCAGAAAATGATCGCTTGAATCTTGCCTTTGAAGAGCAGAGTCAAAAGATGATTGAGCTTGAAGAGGAAAAGAATCGTTTAGTGGCTAATCTTTCTGTGGCGAAGGCCGCTAGCGCGGAACTCACGAACTCAAGCCAAGCAGAAGCAAGTCGGATCGATACAATCGAAAAGCAGCTAGTGGTACTTCAAATGGAGAATCAACTTGGCCGAGAAGTAGAAGACTCTCTCATGGCTCGTAGCCAGCGTCAGCTCCTTTCCATTAGAAGGTTAGAGCAAGAACGAGATACCCTAGTAAAGTCCATTAGAGACCGCGACAGAGTGATTGAGAGCTATGTAACCCGTATGCAATTGCAAAAAGATTCTCTTGCGCAATTGCTTGCGATGCAAAACAGAGCTTATTCGGCCATGAATGACCAAAAAAGTAATGGTCTAGAAAGAATCGATAAGCTGCACCAGCAAATTGAATCCTTGGAGTATGATAATGAAAGGCTACGCGTACGGGTTGATGAAACTCTCATTAATGAAGATAAGCTAAAGCTTCAAGTGGCTAAGCTAGAGGCTCATAATCAAGCCTTAGAGGAGAAAAACAAAGCACTAATTGCGAAGAAAAGACGCAAGAATAATGAGGATCTTTCTACGGCTAGCCTTGCGGTACAACTAGAAAGTCTGGAAACTGAAAAACGAAATCTAGCCATCGAGAAGGCGAGCTTACAAGAACAGCTACTTACCTTAGAAACCTTTATCGGCCAGATCAGGCAATCTGAGACCCAGCTTAAACGCGAAGTACAAGTACAAAAAGCCCTAAATACACAACTTGATCATCAAGTAGATTCATTAGAACAAGCTATCGAGAAGTTCCATTCCTACAATTGGCCCGATAGCGTGGATTACTATCGCAATCAGCTCTTATATGCTCGCGCCTCAACAGAAAACCAGCGCGGGATGGCCATCGCCAATGATTTGAATCATCAGCGTCAAAAAGACTCCCTTATGCAAGAGATCTTGCGTATCGAGGAAACCTTCGCTAAGCGTGAATCTAACAATCAGGTCAACCAGCAACGTATCAGAGCCATCGAGACTCAGGAACGTGAATTAGAACGTGATCGCCAAGCTTTGGCGAAGCAAGAGCAATTGATCCGCCAGCAATCTCGTATGATTGAGGATCGACTTAAAGCCCTCTCTGATCTAGAAGAACGCTACCTAGATGTGCTCGAAAGAGAGAAGGAGCTACAAATGATCGAGCAAAATCTCAAACAGCAACCGGGCTACCGAGAAGCGAAAAGGGAATATAGACGAAGCGGTGAGGAAGAGTAATTCCAGCACCACTAATCATAAAAAAAGGAGAATGTAGCGAACTACATTCTCCTTTTTCTTTAAGTAAGTCCTGGCTTAGTCTAACATAGGAAGATCTACTAAAGCAGCTTCTTCTTTGTTGATACTACCGATACCTACTAATCCGCCAGAGGCCTCTGCAACTTTGCGAGCCATGCTTCTCCAACTATCACGAAGCAGATCAGCATATTCAGCATCAAGCTTAGCAAGGATAGGCTTAAGGGCACTAACCTTTTCAGATAGTTCTGCCTCAGATTTTTCAGCAGTCCAGCTTTCTACGAGACTATCTAAATGTCCTTCAAAGCGAACGTTTACAGTCTCATAGTACTCGTGAAGCTTCGGATCAGAAGTAAAGGTGCGGTAGTGTACCAAGCGAGTAGCCCAGCTTTTTTCCTTTTTGTCAATATTATCGTCAGCTCCCGCGATCAAAACGGCAATTACCGCCGGGGCCTCGGTAAGTTGAGAAATTTCTTCTGAAGAAAGAGCACTAAAATATTTGATAGCCATGCTTATGTTACTATTTGTGCGGGCAAAGATAAGAGAAAAAAATATTCCTAACCAGCTTCTAATAAAGCAATAAGCCTAGCTTGAAGGCTACAAGCTAGGCTTATGTCTCAAAATACAAAGTCTATTATTTACCAGAAGAACTAGGGATTTCGATTCCCAAACGTGTCATTAATTTTTCAGTCAAGTCATCTTCGGGTGGGCCAAAGAGAACGATAGAAACACCACCAGCATCAACTGTGTTTAGGATAAGGTCATATCCTTCTGCAGCAGCCAAAGCTTTAATTTGAGTTTCCAGTTTGGTAGCAATCGGCTCCATCAAAGTCTGGCGCTTTTCAGCTAATTTTTGCTGAGCATCAGCCTGAGCTTTACGATAATCTTCTTCGATCTTGATGATTTCGTCCTGCTTAGTTTTGATAGTCGCTTCATCAGGAGCAGGGGTTTGCTGCACCATTGCTTGGTAATCCTCATAAAGCTGAGTCAAATATTGCTCTTTAGTTTGGAGACGCTTAGCAAGCTGCTGCTCGTAAGTTCTCAATTGCTGATTCATAGATTCAGTCTCTGGCATGTAGAGAAGAACCAATTCGATATTGGCGTAGCCAATTTTTAGGGACTGCGCCCAGCTGGTACTGATGGCGAGCATCATGATGAGTACCAAACTTAGTAAATGCTTCGTGCGCATATTATTTCTTATTGTAGAGTTATCAGATTTTGTAAAAAGTAAACGTTTATTCGTCGATGTTTACTCCCAAACGAGCCAAAAGCTTCTTAGAGAGATCATCAGCTTCTGCAGCATGCAATATCACAGAAGTCCCACTAGCAGACGAATTGAGGATATAAGTATAGCCTTCTTCAGCAGCTAGCGCTTTCATTTCCCCTTCCAATTTATCGAGGATAGGCTGCATAAGCTCTCCTTGCTTCTGCGCAAGTTGCTGTTCGGCTTTTGCGGTTTCTCGCTGCACTTCTGCTTGAAGCTTTTGCAGTTCTTCTTGCATTGGCAGGAGGGCTTCCTGAGAGGCTCCGGGCTGCTGAGCAGCTTCGGCATACTCCTGATACTTAGTATCAAAATAGGCCTTGCGAGTCTCAAGTCGCTTCGAAAGTTGCTGGCGATAAGTATCTAGTTGCTGGGACACAGATTGTGTCTCGGGTAGATAAGCAAGCACCAACTCAAGATTGGTATATCCAATCTTCTGAGCCGTAAGCGGCAAGCTTATCAGCATCATCAATACCCATCCCCACAGTTTTTTTGTATTCATTGATTTTGAAAGATTTATGCCTAATGAGGTCGTCAAAGATACATAATATTGGACTAAGAATATCTTAGGAGGTAACCAAGGAAAAGTTAAGATTACGTTAACGTTCTCCTCCCTTTACTAAAACACCAGGTGCTTTTGGCACCTGGCGCTATCATATTTCTTGTATGCAAAAACAAGCTCTGAGCGAGTTAAATCAAGATTTAATGAGCTCTAAGCCTATCTTGATTTTCCTACTTATCACTAAAACCTAGTTCTTCCAGCACATCTGTTGTGAGATCGTATGTTGCATTGGTATACAACCAAGTAACCTCACCCGCCTTGTCAAAGACAAAGTCAAAACGCTTACGCGCCGCTACGGCTTCTACCGCTTTAAACACCTTATCCTGGATAGGTTGTACCTTGCTTTCCTGCAAACGAAATAGCTCACCGCTATAGCCAAATTTCTCTTCACGATACTCCTTGGCTTCTCTTTCGGCCTGGAAGATCTCTTCCTGACGCTCCTGTCTCACCGCTTCCGGTAACAATACTTCTTCAGCAGTATAGTCGCTGTACATTTGCTCTATGGACTGATAGCGACGCTCTAGCTCGTCTTGCCACTTCTTTGAAATATTTTCGATTTCAGTTTGGGCCTGCTCATACTCTGGAATCTGTTCCATGATATAGTTAGAATCCACATAGCCGATTTTCTGGGCCATTGTGACACCCGTAAATAAGATCAGTGCCATGGAGAGTGCAAATACCTTTTTCATAATCTTTGGCAGTTTTGATTTTTTAATTCTAATGCGTTGCAATATGCTTTGCTACCCCTATCTACGCAAATTATTTGCTAGAGAGTCGCGCATTGCAAACTAAGATAACACGCTTGATAGTTTTTTGTACGCCCATTCTGATGGGATTCAAAGCAAAGCTCCGAAAGCTCGCTACTTTAGCAAACTTTCGGAGCTTTCTTATGTTTTTTCTTCCTTCGGAGAACG
>CAZHOC010000129.1:0-4199 GCA_964534295.1 uncultured Bacteroidia bacterium
CTATTGCTCTTGAACCTATTGAGGTTGGTAGCTCTCTTATTCTCCGTTTGATCTACTTTAATACCGGTAAGTACGAACTCCTTCCGGCTTCTTATCCAGAATTGGAAAGGGTCGCAAAATTCATGAAAATCAACCCTCGGGTGCATATCGAGGTAGTCGGCCATACAGATAATACCGGTAATAGAGCCGAAAAGACCCAACTCTCCCTTTTTAGAGCCCAGGCAGTACAAAACTATCTGGTGTCAAAAGGTATTCAGAAGGCTCGAATAAGAGTGAAAGGAGCGGGTATGTCCCAGCCTATCGCAAGTAATAATACCTCTGAAGGCCGTCGTCAAAACCGCCGGGTGGAGTTTACGGTGATCCGTAAATAATCAGGATCTATTCCAAAATTGATCAAATCGCTTTTGCTTGGATTGAAAGGGAAAATGCTCAAACACCTTGCGCGCTTCCTCGCGCATAAGCCCACCCTCAACGATTATTTTCTTGCCGCCAACACTAAGCAAAGAAGCTGCGCTAGGTTTCGGATTACCGCCGCTATGCTTTTTGAGGTCTGCTTGACTAAGAGCAAAAACTACTCTGTCGATCTTGGCCCAGTGGATGGCCCCACAACACATAATACAAGGTTCCACGTTCGCGAATAGCGTATAACCCGCTAATGAGATCTTTTTCTCAGCTACACAATGTTCCCTAATAGCGACCAACTCTGCATGGGCGGTTGGGTCAGCGTATTGGATACAACGGTCCGGACTTTCGTATTGAATCTCCCCGTCTTTGACCAGTACGCAAGCAAAAGGATCAAAGCCCGCTTCGGCCGATTGCCAAGCCAACTCAATGCAGCGTTCCATGAAATGGCGGTCCATCACAAGATCTCGCTAAACTCAATCAGTCCTTCTCTTCCTACGATGTTTTCTGCTGCGATCACCGCTCCCAAGGCAAAGCCACGGCGATTATGGGCACTATGCTCAATGCTCAAAGTATCGATGTCTGAAGTATAGCTCACTTTGTGATAACCAATGATTTCTCCAGAACGAATAAAGCCTACTGACAATTCATCTTCGCTGGGAGGACGGTTTTGCAGCTCGCCAGAGACTATGTTTGACTTGCGATCCAAGCCATCTACAATTTGTTGAGCCAGAGAATAAGCCGTACCACTAGGCCCATCGGCTTTGTAGCGATGATGACGCTCTTCGACAAAAGCATCATATTGAGTATGTGGATTCATCAGTTCCGCGAGTCGCTTATTGAGTTTGAACAATAAGTTGACACCCACAGAGAAGTTAGAGCTATAGATGAGGGTGCCTTTATGGGCTGCTAGCGCAGAACGCACATCTTCAATTTCCTCATGCCAGCCTGTAGTGCCCGTAACCATAGGAATCCCAGTAGCTAATACTCGCTTGAGATTGTCTTGGAAGCTGTCAGGATGGGTAAATTCAATGACCGCGTCGGTATTGCTTGCTTTGACCTGCTCCCAATCTCCTAGATTGTCTCTGTCTATGCGGAAAGCAATTTCGTGGCCTCTTGCTAGGGCTTCTTGCTCGATAGCGCGGCCCATTTTGCCGTAGCCGAGTAAAGTGATTTTCATGTCAAAAGGAAAATTTGAGTCCAAAGCCTAAGGCTGGAGCACCAATATTGTTAGTGGGGGCAATCATGGTAGGGAAGGGGGTCATGCTGAGGTCATCAGAGACATCATATCCTTCCATGTGCGCATCTACATAAGCTTCAGCGACTTGTACCAAATGCCAGCCTGCCAATATCAGAATACCTTGATCCCGCTGATTGCGATATTCATTGCGCAATCGTCTAATCCCCTCACTATCAAAGCGTTCAAACTCGGGTATGTCGTCAAAAGGATCAGGCGAAACCTTTGCTAGGAAGGCTACCCTTGCTTCTAAATAAAGACGATGATTATATCCAATCCAAACTGCCCCAGCAGCATAGCCAGCATAGAATATCGGCAGCTTCCAATAATCTTGATTGTATACTTGTCCCCAGCCGGGCAGGATCAGGCTGCGTTGCCAAGCTACCGTTGGATCGTAGGGCGGTCTTGGACCTGTCTTTTCAAATGCTTTGGGCAATGGTAGATCGATATCCTCCCGCCAAAAGATGGGTATATGCAGCCTCAGTTGGCCTGAATCTTTATAAACTTCTGGTAGTTGGGCCTCAAGGGTCGTTACTACTCTTCTAAAAACGGGAGTATCAACTTTGGTAGGGAAAAAGCTGGTGTCCAGCGACATGGCTTGAATCAAAGAATCCATCGGCATGCTGGTGCTGCCAGTACTTCTAACGCTATCGGACTGCGTACTATCATTGAAAGTACTATCGGAAGCAATTTTTGTATCAAGCAGAGAATCTACCGACAAGCTATCCCCAACCGAAATGAGAAGCGAGTCTGAGGGCATATTGGCCAGACTATCGACAGGGGTGCTAGTCAAGCTATCGGTTTGAGCGTTCAGCGAAGCTGTACTCAAACACAAAAGCACACCACAAATGAGGAGTGAGCATAAATAGCGAAACGAAGCAAAGAAATCTGACATAGAAAGCATCAAAAATTACCCTAAAGTGTAGGGCTACTGGCCATCGGTTGTACCGCTTACTCCATCAGTTCGAGGATACGATTCAAATCACCCACAGAGCTGTAGTTAATGACGATTTGACCTTTGCCGGCCGCATTTTGGTTGATTTTGACTCGGCTGCCAAAACGCTCTTCCAAGCCTTTCTCCACATTGCGCAGATGAATCTCATCAGTGCTTGGCTTGCCATCAGTCTTTGCCTCCTTTTTGGGTTCTTGTGGAGTGGTGAGCTTACGCACCAATGCTTCGGTCTGACGAACAGAAAGACCTTTTTCGACTATCTCATCAAAAACGCGTAGTTGGACAGCTTGCTGCTCAATACCAATCAGCGTCCGGCCGTGGCCCATCGAGATCACGCCTTTGCGGAGAGAGGTCTGAATATCTGGCGAAAGCTTGAGCAGACGTAGGTAGTTGGTAACTGTCGAACGCTTTTTACCTACTTTGGTCCCCAATTCGTTTTGTTTGAGGCCGAGCTCATCTATCATGCGTTGATAGGAGAGGGCAATCTCTACCGGATTGAGGTCTTCACGCTGAATGTTTTCGATGAGCGCCATTTCAAGCATTTGCTCGTCATTGGCGGTCCGGATGTAGGCCGGTAATTGACTGAGGCCGGCGAGTTTAGCGGCTCGTAATCTCCGCTCGCCTGCGATCAATTGATATTGCTTATCTGCTAGCTTACGGAGGGTAAGCGGCTGAATAATACCATGTTGAGAAATAGAGTCGGCTAATTCGGATAGGGCTTCTTCCTCAAACTCAGTCCGAGGTTGAAAAGGATTCGTTTCAATTTGATCAACTGGAATCTCTTGTACCGTGGTGGCCTGGGGGGCTTTTTCTGCTCCTTTGGGACTAGCTGCTTTTTGGGCGAGATCATCCCCCAGTATGTCTCCGAGGCCTTTGCCGAGTGCTCTTTTTCTAGGTTTCGCCATGCGATTGAAGGTATTTTGAGTAGTCAGTCGAGAGTATCCAACTGCTACTCTTGCTCGGCAAAAGTACAAAAATTTCTGGCCTTATTTTAGATCAGTAGGTCTGGGCTATTGGCTTCGATACTCCTTTGGATACAGGCTAGGGTTTGGAGGGCAGCAAATTGCATGGCCTCCTGCGGAGAACGCTTTTGTAGATAAAGGGCATCGACAAAATTAGCGCCGAAATAATCGCCCGTACCACCAAAGTGAGGTGTCAGCAATTGATGAATGAAAAAGTCTCTTTGACCTGCTTGGTGGAGGCAGACTTTGATATCTTGGGGATGGGGTAGGCTAGTAGCTAGGTAGTTGAGTTGGGGAAATCGTTGCTCAAAAGCATCGAGTAATTCCTCGACTGAGCGTTCCGCGAAGCGGTCCAAACCCGAAAAGAGACCCAACTCAGTAAAATTGGGTAAGGCCCAATCTGCTCGCTCTAACAATTCTGGCCAAGCCTCGATGACTTCGGTTGGCACATAGGCACGGCCGTGGTCCCCCGAAACTGGATCAACGATCACTGCCTCAATCAAATCTTGATAGGTATCCAAACATTGGCGGATAAAATGGGTTTGCTGTGCACTACCCAAGTAGCCAATGTAAACGATGAGTTTTTCTTCGCGTTGGCGGGCCAATTCAAAGCTGCTTTTGAGCAAAGGTTCAAAATCGACCTGGG
>CAZHOC010000129.1:4209-7200 GCA_964534295.1 uncultured Bacteroidia bacterium
TTTTGATGATACCCTTGAGATTGGTCAGGCCACTTAGGTAAAGACTTGCTACCGGCAAGAGCTTGGTACCCAAGAGTCGCATCATGACCTTGAGACTGGCAGTGCCGTGAATGGCAAGACTATGGATACAGAGAATTTTCAAGAATTGTGGAATTAACGAATTGTTGAAGTCTTGAAGGGGCAAAATAGTTTAGCGAAGGTTGAAAAATACATTGAAGTACTAGATAAGTTCTCAAACTTATCCATTCAATCCTTCAAAACTTCAGCAAGTCAACAAATTCGATATCTTTGCTGCGCCTATGCAAATCGATCATTTATACGTAACTGATTTAGATGGTACGCTCCTACGTTCTGGAGCTCGTTTGTCGGACTACGCCCGTGCGGTCTTGACCAGACTCTTGGAGGCAGGTTTGCCTTTGACCATTGCTACGGCTCGCTCGATCACTTCGGTGCGGCAGATATTAGGGGACCTGCCGATTGAGTTGCCGATCATCTGTGGCAATGGGGCTTATATGGCCTATTTAGATGATGAAAAGCATTGGTTTACAAACCCCATCCCCAAGCCAAAAGATTCGCAGATCCTAGAGATCATTCAAGAACATGAGTTAGAGCCATTTTTGTCTGCTTACACAGGACAGGCAAATCGCCTATTTATGACCCCTAATCGTAACCCTGGGACCCAGTGGTATTGGGAGGATCGGCAGTCGGTAAATGATCATCGATTACAAGAAATCAGCGATCTAAAGAGTGGATTGGAGCACCAAGTCCTCTCTTTTAATATTATCGCTTTGTTAGATTCGGTACTAGAATTGCAGGCAAGTTTGCAAAGTCGGTATGCCGAAGAATTGAATATTTACATGTACGAAGAAGTGCATACCGGTGAATGGTATTGGCTGTCGGTATATGATATGCAGGCAACCAAAGCCAGAGGGATAGAGGTATTGTTGGATCATATTGGCCTCAATAACAGTCAGTTAACTGTGTTTGGGGACAATGATAATGATCTGAGTATGTTTCGTTATGCCGCCAATCCGGTTGCGGTGGCTAATGCGAAGCCAGCCATACTATCTCTCGCAAAACAGGTCATCGGACCTAATGAAACTGACAGTGTCGTAGAGTATTTGAGACATGCAATGGGTGGTTGAATATTGGTTTTGGAATTATCATATTTTTTTTGAATATGAGCACATGAAGCTCATTCTTCCGACCTATGTGTTAAAGCCTTTTTTCCCTGCTCCACCGCCAAAACTCCAGGTTGATGAAGAAATCAAACTCCTAGCGCTAAGACCGCAGGACGCTGAACCTTTGTATGAACTCGTGGATAACAACCGCGCTTATCTCGAAGCTTGGTTGCCATGGGCTTGGCAGATCCAACAATTGCACGATATCAAACAATTTATCAAACAACTCCGCTTTCGGGATGTCTATTCCGGTCGCTGGGTCTTTGGTATTTGGCACCAAAACAACTTGGTGGGTTTGATCGACTTCAATGAAGGCGATAAATCCCAGTCCAAAGTGGGTGTTGGATATTGGATTGCCAAAGAGTATCAAGGCAAAGGCATCGTCAGTCGTGCTGTCCAACGTTGGGTTGATTATGTATTTGAAAGTGAGACTGTAAAAAAGGTCCACATCAAGTGCGCAAGTACCAACGAACGTAGCCAAGCAGTCGCGAGACGCATGGGATTTAAACTGGCCTATATCGAGCCACCTGTCGAAGTATTGCCCGGTCAGCACCAATCCCTCAAAGTCTTTTCGATGACGTCCAAAGAGTGGCAATCCCGCCAATGGACCATGGCTTAGATTCCTGCCTTTATTGATGCAGCATATTCCGCTTTCTCTACGTTAGAGTGGAAAAGCATCTCTATGAACAGAATTTTCTTTCCGGTCTTCTTGGCATTGCTTTGCCTTTTTGGCTGCCAGCCCGAACTTCCCGCTCCCGGTGGGGAATTGGACGCATTGTACCATACTTGGACCTTGGTCGGGATAGCGCAAGACAATAAATGGGAGGCCTTTCCTGATGAGCTCGAAGTGCATACGATGGAGCTCAATGCCCAATCTCAGGCAAGCCTCACTTCCAGTTGTAATCTAGGAGGAGGCGATTATACCGTAGAATCCTCAGGTAGTATAGATTTTGAAACTTCGATTTGGACCGAGGTGTATTGCGGCCAATTGGGCGCCCAATGGGAGAAACTGTATATTGAGTCTATCGAATCAGTTGAGCATTTTAGCATCGCTGATGATCAGCTTTGGCTTTGGAATGAGGAAGTTTCTCTCCGTTTTAAACGATAATCCCCTTTTTCATGAAGCGTATATTTTTTCTCTTACCCATTCTGGGAACGCTATGCCTCATCGCCTGTAAGCCACCTGAGCCTTTGCCGGTGGGGGGTGAGTTGAGTCTTTTACACAAAGAATGGACCTTAGTAGCCATCGGCGGAGATACACCTCCTAGCGATTGGGAAGCCCTCACTTTGACTCTGACGGATCGTTTAGACGCCAAGATTCTCTCTAGTTGTAATTTGGGGAGTGCCAAATATGATGTTACTACTGATGGCGACTTTTCGATGCCGTTGATTGCCATGACCAAAAGAGGATGCCTTTCTGATGAGCGTTCCGATTGGGAAACTCGCTATATTGAGGCCCTAAGCAACGCCAACCGCTTTGGTGTAGATAGTGAAAATCTCTATCTCTGGCGTGGCCCCAACCTTATGCATTTTCAATAATTGGAAAAACTCCTCATTGAGCTACCGGCTGATTTTAACCAGACTAGCTGCCTACAATTTCTTGACCGCTCTCCCCACGAGCTGCTGCACAAAGTAGTGGAGGAGGATATTTATAAACTTATCCCCATCACTGAAGCGGAGCCGATCTTACTACGGCTGCGCTTTCTTTCTCAGACCCAACTGCAGGCAGCGTTTGTCAATCGTTCTCCGCAGGAGTCCGAAATCCAATACCTTCAGGGCTATATAGAGCAGTGGTGGGACTTGAGTCGGG
>CAZHOC010000129.1:7232-9429 GCA_964534295.1 uncultured Bacteroidia bacterium
CCCTCTCTTGGGAAAAGCCCTTGTTGGCAATCGCGGCCTGCGTTTGATGGGCGTGCCCGATCTCTTTGAAGCCATTTGTTGGTCTATCCTTGGCCAACAAATCAACCTGCCTTTTGCCTATCAACTCAAAGGGCGTCTCGTGGAAAATTACGGGCAATCCTACGAGTGGGAAGGGCAGACCTATTGGCAATTTCCAGAACCCGCTGCTATTGCCAAAACTACAGTAGAGGCCCTTTTTGCCCTCAAAATCACCCGTCGCAAATGCGAATATCTCATAGGCGTAGCGCAGGCTATGCTCGAAGGCAAACTCTCCAAAGCGAAACTCTTGGCTGAGCGTTCGGCGAAGGCGGCAGAAAAAACACTGGTTGCCCAAAGAGGCATAGGACCTTGGTCCGCAAACTATGTGATGATGCGCTGCTTGCGTTATCCGGATGCCTACCCTGTAGGGGATGCCGGCTTACAAAACGCTGTCAAGCGCCTCTTGATGATGGATCGCAAGCCCACCGAGGCAGAGCTCTATGAATTGGCCAAGCCCTGGGCCGGCTGGGAGGCTTACGCTACTTTTTACCTTTGGGCAGCGAAGTAGGGGTTCCTCATGGTGCGGCATGCATGCGCGCACCTACCGGTATCTCTAAATTGCATTTCGACAGAGGCCCGAGCAGCGGGCCGACGAGAAATCTCCTATAACTCAAAATGAAATTGCATTTGAGCAAATCAGAGGCTTTTCACTCTGCTGCGCAGAACGCTTATTCACCTATCAACAAGGAGACCAAAACCAAGAGAAATCTCGTCAGGCCCCTTCAAAGGGGATGGCCAGCGAAAAGGGCTTGTTAGAGCTAAGCGTTCCGCGCAGCGGCAAACAAATTAGAACCATTCTAAATAACTGACTGCCAGCCCCTACCAAATTCAGCGTTTAAACAGGCTTCCTTTCGCAATTTTTCCCGCTTTATCAGAATTGCTTCAGATTTTTTTCAAACTCAAATCAAAGTTTGCAGTTAGTTTGCCATACGCAACGCTATAATTATTACCACTAATACTGATGAATTCAAGATTTTTTTCAGCGATAAGTACCCTCCTACTGCTCTTGGGAACCATTTCTATGCTGCAGGCACAGCGTCCCGGAGGAAATTGGGGAGGTGCTCCTAAAGGCCCTTCTACCACAGGCCGAATCTCAGGTCAACTCGTCGACTCGCTTACTAACCAAACCCTTCAATATGCAAGTGTTGCGATTTTCGCACCCGGCAAAGAGAAGGCCATCAATGGTACCATCACTGATGAAGAGGGTCGTTTCAAAATGCTAGCCGTTCCGACTGGCACCTATATCCTTAAGGTCAGCTTCCTGGGTTATGCCCCTAAAAGCATCCCTGGAGTAACCCTCAAACCAGAAAAACCAGATGTCGATCTCGGTAATATCATTATGGTATCTAAGGATGTTCAGCTCGGCGAAGTCGAAATCACAGCCGAGAAGGCATTGGTCGAAAATAAAATTGACCGTCTTGTGTACAATGCAGATCAAGATGTAACCAATCTTGGTGGCGATGCGGCAGACGTACTGCGTAAAGTACCCTTGCTTTCGGTAGACCTTGACGGTAACGTTTCTCTGCGTGGTAGTCAAAACCTACAGATCCTCATCAATGGCAAGCCATCGGGTATGTTTTCCAGCAGCGTGGCAGACGCCCTCAAGATGATCCCTGCCGAAGAAATCAAAAGTGTAGAAGTAATCACCGTTCCAGGTGCGAAATATGATGCAGAAGGTAGCGGTGGTATCATCAATATCATCACCAAAAGACGTAGAAGGTGTCAGCGGCTCTGTCAGTGCTTCTGGCGGTAACCGTAACGGCAATGGCAACGCCAGCCTCGCCTACGCTCGTGGCCGTTTTGGGATCAATGGCAATGCTTCCTACCGCGCTAGTTGGCCTCGCCCGGGCTACAATACTTTTTTCCGTGCTGATACCCTTGCCGGAGGCGAGATTAGAGTCCTTGATCAGGAAGGTGAAACTTTTTCTGATTGGAATGGCTTCGGCGGTCGCCTAGGTGCTTTTTATGATTTCAATGCCTTTAATAGCATTATCTCTAGCTTTAATTATCGCGGCCGTTTCAATAGCCGCGACGCGACCAACAATGCTTCTTTTGTGGATCCAGTCGCGGGCATCAATCAGGAATACCTGCAAACACAGGAGACATTTGGCCTCTTTAG
>CAZHOC010000130.1:0-9408 GCA_964534295.1 uncultured Bacteroidia bacterium
TACCAAAGTGCTGGCCGATACTGCCTATCCAGCTGAGATGTTGGACCATTTGGAAGGTATGGCAATAGCTGCTTTTAGGGAGGAGTCTGCAGAGGTATTAGGGATGAGTTTAGAAGCTTTTTTTACCGCTTTGCGGAACGCTCAAGCCACTCCAATAAAGGTAGATCCCTCTACTTTTGCATGGCAGCAAAAGTTCGAGGCCACAAATTCCAAAAAACAAGTAGGGAGATTAGCGTTCCGCGACGAGCGGGGAAAAACCTACGAAGCCAGCATAAGTTTACAGTATCTACCCAAGAGCTTTGGCAAGGAAAAGCAGTATGTCTGGACCTTGTATTTGGAGGGAATTAAAGAAATCTAGCGGCGAAAATAGGTCAACTCATCTATGCGGCCTGTAGCTCGCTGCCATTTGACCATACCTACCCCCTTGGCCAGCCAGATATACTCATTGTAGACCGTGCCTGAATCCCAAACCGTTCTAATATGTACTTTGAGGCAGTTTTTGTATTCCCCTGCGGGAACGCTTATATCCTCTAGGCGCAAAAAGTTGACCGTCTTTTGGGCACTACCAGCATCTATCTCCAAGACCGGAGGATCTTGAATTTTGAACTTCTTGGGGAGCAGGAGCTGAGAAGATAATTGGTCTAACTCTTCTAAATCTCTTCCCCAAAAGGTTTCTGCAGTAACAATACCCTCAGTCCTTAATTGGTAGGAGCCAAGGCCAAACATATTGGAGCCAATGATGGTGGCGCCATTTACTAGATCCTCGAAGTAAAAATAAGTCTGGCCGGACTCAGTCTGTTGAGTTTTACAGACTAAGTCATTGGTGTAGACACTTTCTTCGAAGCTGCCTTTATAGGTATAGCGACTTCCCTCTACGAGCGGAAAATATTTCTTGCTCTTGATGGTTTGTGCATCAAGACTCAATATCGAAAGCATTCCTAAAATCAGGAAGGCAAGGCTTCTGAGGGGCGGTAAATTAGTAAGCTTCATCTCTACCGGAATCTTTGATAAGATGCTTTAAGCTCGCATTAAAGCTATCGCTAGCTGCTAGTTGCTCCAGTCCCATATGCATGCGGTAGCGCCAGTAATGCTCGGGATTTGCCGGTACATTGATACGTTCGTCATTGGGATTTTCGCGACGGATGTCCCCATCAATGGCCAAGAGATCTTGAAGGGGGAAAATGGCCCACATGCTCGGGCTATACATATGCTGCGCAATGATCTCCCTCGCGATCCAAGGCTCACAGAACCAGGGAGCCTCGCCTTCTTGTCCCATAATGGTGGAGTAAACGCGTTCGCTGACGGCGCGCTCCTCTTCCCACCAGCCACGAAGCGTAGCCATATCGTGCGTAGAAGGTGAAACTACGGACATATAGGGAGCATCTGCTGGATGGGCAAATTCTTGCTTAGGATCCTTTGGCATCCGTTGGATCTCCAAGCTTAAAATGCCACGTTCTTGCATCACGCCCGGAACAGAATCAGGCACCATACCTAGGTCTTCCCCGCAAACCAACATATTGGTTGCCGATTGGATGGCGGGAAGCTTAATCAAGGCCTGATCTCGCCAAAAACTCTCATGACGATGATAGAAATAGTGATTGTAGATTTCATTGAGCCTAGATTTATGATGATCATCTAACTCCTGATAAGAGTAGGTGTGATGCATCGCTATCCGAGGGTCAAAGCCTTTGCCATTGATAGAAGGAATAAATAATACTTCTGAACAAAGACCATAGAGTCCTTCTTTGATGCTATTTAGCCATTCTGATCGCCCAGCATCTTTATCTATTTCAGCCTTGATATAGGCTTCAATTTTGCGTTGAGTATTGAGCGGCTCCTTTAGCTGCCAAATATCGTATCCGAGATCATCGAGGAACTCTTGTTTAACGCCATCTGCATTTGAGCCAAAGTAATGACCCAACATATGGGTTCTGATATAGGGCTTGGTGTAGCGGGCTTCATCCCACCAAATGCCCCAATGCTGTAACTCTTCCACGGAGAAGGGGAGAGAAGGATTGAACTGCCCCAATAAGCCTTCCACGGCGTGATCTGGAATCTGCCAAATGCGGAAGAAGCCCAGAATGTGGTCAATGCGATAGGCATCAAAATACTGCGCCATATGAGTAAGGCGAGCGCGCCACCAAGCGTAGCCATCTTGAGCCATTCTTTCCCAATTATAGGTGGGAAAGCGCCAGTTTTGTCCTTTTACGGCAAAAGCATCAGGCGGAGCTCCGGCTTGCGCATTCATGAAGTATAATTTAGGGTGCTGCCATGCGTCTACGCTATGACGATAGACCCCGATGGGTAGGTCGCCTTTAAATACTACTCCCTTTTCATTGGCATAATCGGAAACCGATTTGAGTTGGGTATGCAAATGATACTGGATGAAGTAGTAAAGGGCGATTTCATCGTAATCTTTACCCTTAGGATCAGCTAACTGATTAATGGTTTTTTGATCAATGGAGTTGTATTCAGGCCACTGATTGAAGTCGGCCGTACCGAATCGCTCCTTAAGCATACAGAAGACTGCATAAGGCTTAAGCCAACTCTCATGCTCAGCAAAGAAGCTTTTGTAGGCTTTCAACCTAAAGGTCTTAGCCTTATCCTGTTCGAAGATCAATTTGAAGTAGCGGTTTTTGGTTTCCATCACCGCCTCATAGTCTATCTCCGCCAATTGATTAAGGGATTCTCCGATACGCTTAAACTCAGCTCTTTGACCAGGACCTTTAAGTACTCCCATCGCTTCTAGATTGGCGTACATAGGGTGCAAGGCGAAGACAGAGATCGCACTGTAGGGATAGGAGTCTACCCAGGTATTCGTTGCGCTAGTATCATTGATGGGAAGGATTTGGACGAGTTTCATGCCTACTTCCACTGACCAATCGATCATGGCTCGTAAGTCCAAAAACTCACCTACACCGCATCCGCTGTCAGAGCGAAGGGAGAAGACTGGGATTGCTACCCCTGCTCCTTTCCAATTACCATCTGGATAGCGAAATCTTGTATCAGTCAGGACGCTGAGGCGCTTGCGGCTAGGACGATCGCTAGGGGAAAGGACTCGGTTATAGCCGGTCTCCCAAGTTAGGATCCGCTTCTGCTTTTTGTCGTAGATGCCGTATTTATATTCGATAGGCTTGCTAAAATCACCTAAAGAGAGTTGAGTTTGCCAAATTGGATAATTTGCATCATCTAGGACTATAGCTTTTTTTTCGTCCCAGTTGCCAAGACTTTTACCTTCTCCTATGAGACAAATTTGATAGTCGCTGCCTACCCTTGGAGCTACGATTTGGAAGCGATGTTGAGGTCCTTCAGATTCTTTTACTTTCAACTTCGTCTTTCTGCCTTTACGGCGCATAAGCACTTCGGTAAAAGCGGAACTAAGCCAGGCATTTTCCTGATCGCCACCTGCCTGCCAAGAATCTTTAAATTCCAGCTCTTGGTATTCAAGCCCATGGGCAGAGAACTGTCGGTTTTCTCCCCATTCCCACTCAAGCTTGCTGCCAGTATCGGATTTGATGAGGTATTTGTATTGGAAATCTTCGGGGATTTTATCCCCTTCAATTTGTACTTCCCAGTAGCCATCGGCTAGGTGGAACATGGGAACAGCAAGTTGTGAATCCCAATTACCTAATTCGTCGAATGAGCCGGAGACATAAAGATTTTGCCCCCACTGGGTGTGGTAGTGAATTTTGAAGCGTATTTTCATCATGCAGGCAGAAAGTCCTATATATAATTTTTGCAATTAACAACTTTGGCCCAATATGGAAAAGGCATTTTACGGAAATGTGTGCGGATATATCAATTGATACTTTGTATCTTGGCTAAACAATTACCAGGGCACTCATTTACTATAAAGTAGATTACTATGCCCTATTTTGAACCAGAGTTTATTAGCTTCTTCGAAGAACTGGAGAAGAACAATCATCGAGATTGGTTTCATGCGAACAAAAAACGCTATGAAACTTACGTCAAGAACCCCTTCAAGCTTTTTGTCCAAGACCTCATTGAAGGCCTCAATGATATGGGAGATGACATCCAGATGGATGCCAAGGATGCCATATTTCGTATCAATCGAGATATCCGTTTTAGTAAAGACAAGTCTCCCTATAAAACCCAAGTTTCTGCTCTAATATCAGCAGGGGGTAAGAAATCCATGGATCATCCCGGCTTATATGTGGAGTTTAAAGCCTCAGAGGCTAGCATTTATAGTGGGGCCTACAAGTTGGAAAAGGAATCTTTATATTCTTTACGAGATCATATTGCTTCAAATCCCAAGGAGTTTACCAAGCTTCTCAAGGATAAGGCCTTCGTGGACAAGTTTGGAGAAATCAGAGGGGAGAAAAATAAGCGAATCCCCAAAGAGTTTGCCGAAGCTGCGGAGTCTCAACCCTTACTGTTTAATAAAAGCTTTTACTACTTCGCTAAGTTTCCAGCTAAGGCCATCATGGAAGAAGGATGGAAAGAAACAGTACTTGATTACTACGCAGCTACAAAGCCCATGAATGAATTTTTGTTAGCAGGTCTTAAAAAGTAAGGGGATGAAAAAAGAATTGTTTTCTCATGCAGCTCCAGTCTTTCCCGTAGCGAAGGTAGGAGCTTCAGCCAAGTGGTATGAAGAAAAGCTCGGGTTTACCATTGGCTTTTTATGGCAAGAGCCTCCCACTTATGGCGTTCTCCGAAGGAGTGAAAATGTCAGTATCCACCTTGCAGAGACTGATATGGCAAAGATTACGAACAAAGCAATCCTCTATATTTTTGTGCATGATGTAGATGAGCTTTATGCCGAGTTCCTCGAACGTCAGGCCCCAGTATTGCAAGCGCCCCAAGATACAGACTATCAAATGCGAGAATTTGAGCTGTGTGATCCAGACGGAAACAAGCTTGTCTTTGGAAAGAGTACTGAGTTTTGATTCCGTTTAAACGGCTTGAGCGATTAATGGGTGCCCAGTTGAAAACTAAACTGTGTTCCCTCATTCACTACACTATCTACATGGATAGTGCTGCCGTGCATTTCTAGAATTTTCTTGACGATGCTTAGGCCAAGGCCAGCGCCACTGCTACTTTTGGCCTTTTTGTGTCGCTGGAAGACTAAACCTAAGTCCTCTGGGGCTATTCCACTTCCCGTATCAGAAATGACGACTTTGACGCCTTCCTTTTGAGTCGAGATATTGACATTTATGGTGCCATCAGGAGGCGTAAATTTAATGGCGTTATCCATGAGATTTTGCATGACCCTTTCTATCATGGCAATGTCTCCTAGCACAGGTGGGCTTTGCGCGGGAGCTTCAATTTCTATGTTTATGCCTTTATTACGAGCGATGAGTTGATATTCGTAAACAATTTCTTGAATGAGAGCTTCAAGCTGAAAATGCTCCTTAGCCGGTTTGATCTGCTTTGCTTCAAGCTTTGAGTATTCAAATAGCTGACTAATTAGAGAGGAGAGTCGGTCAGTATTATGCAGAATAATATTTAAATATTTGTTTCGCTCCTCTACGGTGGTTGACTGCGTTTTGAGCAATAGGGTTTCTGTATATCCTTTTAGGATTGCGATAGGAGTGCGGAGATCGTGGGAAATATTGGCAAAGAGCTGTTGTCGCAGATTGGCTAAAGCTTGCAGTTGTTTCTTCTGAGCCACCTTTCTGGACATTGCTAGGATCAAAGAAAAAATAAGAATAATGGCTACGATACTGATGGAGGCAATAATTACACTCGAGCGTGTTTTCATTTCCGCTGCTGCGATGGCTTGCCTTTTTTCAATCTCTGCCAATTCTTTTTCATAGGCTTGTTTTGCCGCCAAGTTGTTGACCTTTTCAGATAACTCTTCTTGATGGAGAGAGTCGCTTAAGGCTTGAAATTCCTCCATATAAGCCAATGCCATCTCATGATCGCCCAGATTTTTATGGGCGAGATATAGACAGTTACAAACCTGTTGTGAGGCTTGGAGGTGTTTTTGACTTTTTGATTTGACTAATTCACACCAGCGGCGGCCTTCTTCATAATTGCCGATATCAATATTGCAAAGGCCTATTCCTAATTCAGCATTTAGACTATAAAAATTGCTACCAGAATTTTGAGCAAAATTTAGCGCCTTTTGGAAAAGGGGTAATGCTTTTTTGCAGTTGCCTTCAGATTCCTTGTAGGCTTTACCCATGGAAAAATAAAGCTGCGCCTTTTGAGACTCCTTTCGATCGATCCCATTGACTATCTCTAGGGCTTTTTTATAATAGTCGAGTGCTTCTTGATAGTTTTTTTCTTGCAAGGCTAAGGTCCCAATAGATTCGTATAGCCAGCAAAGTTCAGGCTTGTTATCGATGGCCTGAAATATCTCCAGTCCCTTCAGGTAAAATGATTTTGCGACAGGAACGTTACCAAGGCTAGCATATAATAAACCTAAAGCATTATAGGATCTACCGGCGAAAAATTCCTGCCGATTAGCCTGAGCCAATTGTAGAGCGTTTTCAAAGTGTTGGATGGCCTGATGTTGCTTGATGGAGCGATTGACATAAAAGGCCCCCAT
The DNA here is from genome assembly GCA_964534295.1 of uncultured Bacteroidia bacterium. GTDB lineage: Bacteria > Bacteroidota > Bacteroidia > J057 > J057 > JBCAWW01. Next base: position 6,518 of record CAZHOC010000130.1, read on the forward strand.
GCCATGCAATATATTGATCAACAAATTGGTGTCTTGAATACCAGTTTGTCTATCTATTGCCTCCTGAAAATTTGCTTCTGCTTCTTGACTATTTCCAAAATAATCATGAGCCCAGCCTAGCTTTAGATGAGACTGAGCAATCCCCTCGGGCGTTTTTTGGGCCATATAAAGGGCAAGACTTTTATTGTAATAGTAGAAGGTATTACTCGAATCGCCCAATCGATACCAATAGTAGCCTAGATTTACAGAAGCCTTGGCTTCTAACTCTTTTTGATTTTGTTGGATGGCAATTTTTTCTGCTGCTTCAAATTTTTCTAATGCATTGCTCGTCTTGCCTTTTTCAAGGGCAATTCTACCTTGAATAAGACAGACTTCAGCAGCTTGCAGTAAGGCTTTTTGCTTTTGGGCCAAGTCAAACGCTTCGTCTGAATACTTAGTAGCCAGTTCTATGTCTGAATGAATAGATATCCTACTAAGCTCCAATAGAATTTCAATCCGTTCAATCGGATTCTTGCTAGCGGCCAAGTCTGATTGGAGGGTATGTAATCCTTGATCCTCCTTTGCTAGGACGATACCTGAGGAGCAAAAAAAATGAAGGGCAAAAAAGAAAATGATAAGGTAAGCTTGCCTCATTATTTCTGTTCTAAAAAAAGCTAATGGATCTCGGTTTAAGATAGCTAAAAAAGCCTAAAGAGTATAGAATAGCACGAGGGATAATATCCTAGAGGTAAATTTATCTGCCTCGAATTTCAGCAATGATATTTGACTAAAAATGCTTTGCTATGCCACTTATGGTCTTTTTTATTGTCAATAAGGATGATAAAGATTCGTTGAATTAAATACAATCATCAATTACTAAATGGAAATAGCCCATTAATTTGATGACCGGAAATTAATTCTTCATCTTCATATTTGAGAATGCATAATCGATTTTCATTCTCAAATGTTCTTAACATTTGAATTGGCATATATATGTTAATTGTGATGTTTGTTGACCCTTTATCTAGATATATCAATTATGAAAAGAATCAGCTTGCTTTTTTTCTTCGCATTTGCGCTGCTTAGCCTACAAGGCCAGCATGGAGCATATGTCAAACTAAATGGTACCTTCTTTTATGCCGCGGCAGTCCCAGTAGCCGGCCAATTTATGTACCGCTACGAGCAAGACGCCTGGCGTTTTGGCGGGGGTTTTGCGGCTATTGGGGAAACTTCAGAAGGAGCTGTTGTTGGAGGCGCCTTAGAAGCTGCCTATCGCTTTGGAAATAACGAACATGGATTTCAACCAGCATTAAGTCTGATTGCTGGAAGAGAATATCTTTCTGTCAATCCAATTGACGAGCCTTTATTTGAACGCAAGAAATTTGTCGTGATGCCCATGGTGGATCTCTTTTACAACTACAGGCCCCAAGAAAAAGGAATAGACTTATACCTTGGACCTACGCTTTGGCTACCTCCAGTGATAGATGTGGTCAATGAAAATGATTTCCTTGGCGATGGAAAATATGACGGACCTTTCGTACGAATCCTGCTTTCTGCAGGTGTGGGTTACTGGTTCTAGCCCGTTAGGAAATTTCAATACTCCCGCCCTGAAAGCTGATTTCGGTGCGGGTTTATTTTATTGGAAGCGGTCCTGCCAGAAGTTATTCTTAGTGAGACGTAATGCTTGTAGAGTAGAGCTACGAACGTTGATCACAAATGAGTAACTACGCTGTGGTCCAAAGGGAACCCATCTAAAGGACATATCCCAACAATGGAGATTTCGGAAGATTTGCAGAGAAGTATTGGTTACTTCCATATCCACTAAGTCAAATCCGCTACTAAGCTGCAACTTCCAATTTGTAGTCAAATTGAGGCTGCCATCTACGTTCATAGTGGAGACAATCTTAGGATCAGTGATCCCATTGTTGGTATAGGAAAGTGAATACCTTAGGCGAACATCCCAAGGGATATCAAAATCGACATATTGGTAGCTAGTCCGTTGAATTTGAGCGAACTCAGCTTCGTCTACCTGCTCTGAATCAACTTGTTTTCTTCTTAGTTCCTCCCCTCTAAGAGAAGTCGAAAAGCTAATCTGAGCACGGGTGATCCGTCCCAGGCGGCCATCCGTATTGATCATATACTCATCTACCTTTCTTTTGGTAATCTCCCCCGTTTCAATGTTGGTAAAGGATTGAATCGCATATGGATCCAAAGTACCGGAAGCGTTTATACTGACTTTGTTTTTAAATAAGCTAGTACGAGCGCGCAGATTGAAGGTGGAGAGACGGAAGCTGTCCGCCGCAAAATTATAGTTACCACTGACCCCAAGGTTGTCAATCACTCTGATGCGTTCGAATTTATCCTTGCTTTCATCAAATTCAGGATCAAAACTTTCCTTGGTCCGATATTTCATTTCGATTACACTCGAAAGACCAAATCCAATGGCTTGGCTCTCTCCTTGACTAGGACCTGTATAAGTAGCGGCTCGAAACCGACTATAAGTCTGAGTATTACCTAGGGTATCTTTTTGGACCGTCCTGTAAAAATCATATTGCTCAGCTGCAAAATCTGGCTTCAAATTGTAATTGACATTGGGCGTAAAACGCTGCCTAAAGACAATTTCTTTTTTACTGTTTTTTAGCCCATATATTCCATAAAAATTGGTAGTTGCAGCGACTGAGGTGTTATAATCAAAGGCTCTTTCAAAGCCCCTTACAGGCAAAGTTTCAATCAAGTTAGTCTCTTCATTGAAAACCTGCTCCTGAGTTTCGGTCAACCAAATTTCACGATAATTAAAACTAGGAGATATGTTGAGGTAGTTAAAAAGTTTGATCTGAGTGGAGGCGGTGGCGCGGTGCTCCATACCATTGTTGTAAAATGAAGATCCAATCACTCTTTGGGCAAGCGTATCT
>CAZHOC010000131.1:0-9382 GCA_964534295.1 uncultured Bacteroidia bacterium
AATTGTAATTGCATTTAGTAATAATTTCTGAAATGAAAGAACCCTTATTGATGCAAATGTTGAGCAAACTTTCTGAATCTGATTTAGATGAGTTTGATTTGTTTCTCCAAAGTCCGCTTTTCAATAAGGTAAAACGCCTACATCTTTTCTATCAAATCTTAAGGAAAGAAGCGTTCCGCGCAGCGAGAGAAAAAGTCTATCGACAAATATACCCTGACACCAAAGCCTTTGATCCCCAGAAATGGTATGAAGCCTGTTCGCAATTACGTCGCTTGTTGGAACGATATCTAGCTTGGCGGCAATTTGATCAAAAGGATGCTCCCCCACTACAGACCTTGATGGATCTGAGGATGGATCAGATTTTTGAAAAACAACTTAAGCGTTCTCGGAGAGAGTTAGCCAATCAATCAAAACGAGATAGTGGTTTTTTTCAGCGCCAGTTTGAGTTAGGGGCTGCCGCGGATGCCTTTCTGGGGCTTCAACAAAAAAGAGCCCTCGATGAAAATCTTGAGACTTTGGTGGAGGGCTTGGATTTGTATTATCTCACCGAAAAGCTCAAGTACAGTTGCGAAATGCTCAATCGCAATAATATCCTACAGCCTCGCTATGATCCTAAGTTTTGTGCGGATTTGGTTAGGCTTTTAGAAGAAGGAGATTATCCCTTTTTAGCAGAACCCATCATCGCCATATATTATCAGATCTTTAGTATGCTGAGCAAGGAGGAAAATGAATCCCACTTTGAGCAGCTCGTGCATCTTCTGCAAAACCATGGCGCTAGTTTTGATCCGCAAGAGGCCAATGCCATGTATACTTATGCCCAAAACTATTGTGTACGACAAATCAACAAGGGGCAGAGTGACTATTTGGAACCCTACTTTGAACTTGGTTTAGATATGTTGGCCAAGGATCTTTTGTTGGAAGACGGCTATCTTCCGCATTGGCATTACAAAAATTTGATTACGGTTGGTACCCGTCTGGAACGCTATGAATGGGTCGCCGATTTTTTAGATGCTTATCGCGAACGCTTGAGTCCCACTTTTCAGGAAAGTGCTTACTATTATAATCTTGCGGCTTTTCATTATGAACGTAATTTATTTTCTGAGGCTATGCGCTCATTGCAGCAGGTAGATTTTCCTGATGTTTTTTACAATCTCGCCTCTCGTACTTTACAGCTTAAGATATTCTTAGAAAGCAAGGATTACGATTCTCTCCACTATCACGCCAAGGCGTTCCGGCATTTTTTGCGTCGCAACCGAGCGATAGGTTCTGAACGGCGCAAATTATATGAGGCCTTTATCCGCTTGACTTTAGCAATCAGTCGTTGGCAAGTATTGCCAGAAGGTGAGCGGCGGAGCCAAAAGAAGGCAGACATCTCCCTGCAATTAAAAGAACAACCTGCCTTAATCGAGCGAGCTTGGCTACACAAGCAGATGGCTTAGTTTTTAGCCTACTGCTTCGCAGAACGCTCATCCCTTCCTTTTTCACAGGGATTTGCTGATTCTGTGAACTTTTTCTCACTCTAATCGTAATTTTAGATATGTCTAAAAAATATTTAAAGCTTGTTTTAAAATGCTTTTATTATTTATTTGGAGGCTAAAGAAGAATAATCATGCCTAAGCAATGGATATTGATCCTCTTACTGGCCTTAATTTCTTTGAAGGTGCAGGCTCAAGAATCGATCAAAGTGGTCGCAACTACCACCTTCATCGCAGATTTTGCCCAGGTGATTGCTGGACCAGACATAGAGGTGGTTTCGCTAATGCCCGTAGGAGGAGACCCGCACATTTATGATCCGGTGCCTGGGGATGCAAAACGCATTGCCGAAGCAAACCTTATCCTCAAAAATGGTTTGACCCTAGAAGGTTGGCTAGATGAGATGATTGATAATTCTGGTACCCTAGCTCTGGTGGAAACCGTTACCGGAGGGATAAAACCCATCCAGAGTTCTGAGCATGAAAATGCTTATGATCCGCATGCTTGGATGGATGTCAAAAATGCCATTATCTATGCTAGAAACATCCGAGATGCTTTGATTGCTGTTGATCCAACCCATGCGGAAGGCTTTAAGGCTCGCTTTGAGGCCTATAAAATCGAACTGGAAAAACTCGACGCTTATGTAGAGTTAAGGGTGCAAGAAATACCCCAAGAGCAAAGAATCATTGCGACTACCCATGACGCTTTTCGCTATTATGGCAATCGTTACGGTTTCCGGGTTGAATCCGTGCTAGGAACTTCTACAGATGCTGAAGTCCGCATTGAAGACATTAATCATCTTGCCAAACAAATAGAAAACTACCGTATCCCGGCCGTATTTGTGGAATCCACCATTAGCCCAAAACTCCTTCAAGAACTCGCTCAAGGGCTCGGCATCAAAGTAGGAGGGAAGCTATTTGCTGATTCCCTTGGTGATGAGGAAAGCGGGGCTGAAACCTACCTCAAGATGATCCGCCAAAACACGGATCGTATTGTGGAAGCTTTGAGAGGTGGATTCATTGCAGAGGAAGAGGAGGAGAGTTTAGCCTACCTCTTAGTCATCCCTGCCATATTCTTGTTAGCATTTTTGTGGGTACGCTACCGTTTACAACTACGTTCGGAAGACAAGCTCTCTTGGCAAGATTATAATATTGAGCTAAGAGGAATATCGGTTTCCTATGACCGTAAAACGGCCCTCTCAAACATCTATCTAGAAGTGGAGCCCGGCTTTGTTTATGGTTTGATAGGTGGCAATGGTTCTGGAAAATCAACCTTGTTTAAATCTATCCTCGGTCTGGTGGAGCCAGATGCAGGGCAGGTAATCATCAATGATCGTTCCATCGAAAAGGTCCGCAAATACATCGCCTACATCCCTCAAAAGGAGGAGATTGATTGGTCTTTTCCCGCTACGGTGATGGATGTAGTTCTCATGGGTCGCTATCCCCACCGAGAGGTATTCGAAGGCTTAAAACCCATTGATCATCAAAAAGCAGAAGAGGCATTAAGAGCCTTGGGGATTTATGATCTACGCAACAAGCAAATCGGAGAGCTTTCGGGCGGTCAGCAGCAACGCGCTTTTATTGGCCGTGCCCTCTGTCAGGAAGCGGAAATCTATCTTTTTGATGAACCCTTTGTAGGAGTAGATATCACCACTGAATCTCGCATCATGGAGATCGTCAAAGAATTGGCCGCTAGCGGCAAAACCGTTGTGATTATTCACCACGACCTTGCCAAGGTCAAAGACTATTTTGATCGCCTCATTATGATCAACCAACGTCTCGTTGCTTATGGAGATACCGATGCTGTATTCACTGATGACAACATCCAAAAGACCTATAGCGGTCGCCTCACCATTCTCCAAAAATCTGATCAACACAAATAGCCATGTGGGAATTAATCATTGATACCTTTCAATATGAATATGCCCAGCGAGCCTTACTTACTTCGGCGATGGTTGGGATTATGTGTGGGATTTTGGGATGTTTCATTGTCCTGCGCAATATGTCGCTGATCGGTGATGCTTTGTCTCATGCGATCCTGCCCGGCGTGGTGGTTGGCTTTATGGTTGCAGGTTATAGTGTGCTTGGTTTTTTTACAGGTTCTGTGATCGCGGGATTATTATCTGCCGTCCTGATGACTTGGATCCAACGCAATGTTCGGACTCAGGAAGATGCGGCCATAGGCATCGTATTTACCTCTATGTTTGCGCTGGGGGTGATGGGCATTTCTTGGGTAACCCGGCAGGAAGGCGTCCATCTAGACCTCAAAGATTTTCTCTTTGGCAATATTCTTGGGATCGCTGACCAAGATGTGATCCTCACTTTGATGGTCATGATTTTTACCATTGTCTGTGTGGTGGCTTATTATCGCTACTTCTTTATCACCACCTTCGAATCTGTGGTTGCCGAGACCCTAGGCATATCAGTGAGCACCATGCATTACTTTTTGATGCTGCTGCTTTCTTTTGCCGTGGTGGCCTCTTTGCAATCAGTTGGGGTTATTCTCGTAGTGGCGATGTTGATTACGCCAGCATCCACCGCCTATTTGCTGACGCATAAGCTCAAGCTGATGTTGGTGATAGCGGCTGCAGTAGGATTGCTATCCACTACCTTAGGACTACTGTTGGCCATCATTTTTGAGACCACTCCCGGTCCAGCTATGACGGTTACTTCGACCTTCTTCTATCTGTTGGCGGTTTTCTTTTCGCCGCAGAGAGGTTTGCTCAGTCGTTCCGTGAAGCGGAGAAAAAAACGCATCAATATCCTCAGAGAAGACATCCTCAAACAAGCCTTGCGCCTACATGAAAAGGGGCAACTGAGTCTGGAAAACCTTCATGCTCGCCTGCGAGAGGAACATGGGATCATCAAGCCCCAACTCAAAAGATTGATCCGCAAAGGTTTGATTAAGCAAAACCGCAATCAACTTGAGCTAACGGACGAAGGCATTCGCATTGGCTATAATTTGATCCGTGCTCACCGTCTTTGGGAGACTTTTTTGGTGCAAGAATTTGGTTTGAGTGAGGATCAAATTCACGAAGACGCTGAGAAATACGAGCATATTTTACCTGAGGCCTTGGTCGATGAGGTGGCCCTGCATCTCGGTAATCCAAGGCATGATCCCCACGGTTCGCCGATCCCTGGAAAATACAATACCCATCGCGCCAATATCGCTTCAGTCCCGCTCGGGCAAGCAGTCCATATTAGTACCCACCAGCTCAACCATTTGGTTCGATCAGAACTGTGGGAGTTAGGCATTCAGCCCGGTATGGAAGTGGAGTTAGAGGAGTGGCAAGAAGATGAGTTGCTTATCCGCTTCGCGGAACGCTTAATTCGTATCCCACGACCTTTAACGGAAAAGATTTTGATTGAGGAGTAACCTTCTTATTCACCCGCGAGGACAATCGCGCTTTCTTCAAAAGTTTGGTAAAGTTGAGCAAAAATAGGCGTAGCAATCCCATACTGCTGCTTTTCATGCGCGAAGCTAATATTTAGATCTTGCGCTCCATTAACTAATGGAGAAATGGCCTTAGTCTTTTCCCACTTTTGGGTTAAAGTCCTTTGGTTGACTGCCTCAGTCCAAAAGCTAGCACAAATACCTAAGGAGAATAGGATGATGAGGGCAGATAATCGATGCCTGAGAGCAGATGGAATGGACTTTTTCATACGATTGCTTTTTGCTACAGATACAAAATGCATAGAAAGCCTAGTCTCCCCACATAAAAGTGACCAACGCTAAGATTTTGGGGATGAAAGCTGTTCATGGACTGTAATGGGTCCTGTTTTCTCAAGAAAATTGTTCATCTACTGCAAAGCTTCCTTATCTTCTAGAGGTGGAGCTGCTTTTTTACTGCTACGCAGAACGCTTTTCCCTTGCAATCTTGGATGGCCCGTACCATCTGGTCAAATTTTATTCTCCATGGGACTATTTAGTCGACGCTCTCGCTCCAATGCCTCTGATCCTGAAATTCAAAGAATCATCGATTTGTTTTTTACTCGTGCCCAAGATTTAGGGATCGGGGTCAGTAAAGAAGACTTAGGCTACATCCTATCTGAACAACAAAAGCTAGCGGCCGAGGAAGACAAGACTTATAAACTCCCTGATAATTATGGCGATCTTTTGATCCAAGGTGTCCAAAGGGGTGAGCCGCAAAGCTATGCTTTTGTAAGTCGGGCCGTAGAAGGAGGAGCCACTTTTGATGATGTGAGAGCCTGGTGGAACCTGCCAGATTTGGAAAGACGCATGTACACTTGGGAGTCGAATGCCTTGTTGCAGATACTTTATAGGAGCCTAGTGGAGAATGGACATTCCCAGGAAAGCGCCTACGATGAAATGGCACGACTGCTCCCCAGCTTTGACGATAATTTGGTGGGAAAAAAGTTAGAAAGCATTGACCAGCCCTTACCCCCAGAGTTACGACCTTGGATCTATGCCTTTTGCCAAAGCTCAAACGATTCTCTGCATCCAGCTTTATTTGCTGAAGCTTCCGCAGGCGATAGCTCCATGAATGCTTTTTTCCGCAAGCAGCGGGTGGTGGTTCGCTTTCGTGAACCCTTGAATCGAGTTAGGAAACTCCATCAATCCAATCAGATCAAAGAGGCCTTAAACCTGGCTTTGACCATCTATGCTAGTATCACCAATGGTCTTCCGGCGGATGATCCATATCTCATTGCTATGTTGTCAGATCTGGCTCCAATTTTTCAAGCCGGTGGGCGCTATGAACTTAATCTTGGTTGGATGGAAAAAGCGATCAAGACTTACGCCCCAGATGATCGAACTATCCCTATTTTGCTCAATAATTTGGGTTTGCAATACACGGAGATGAATCGATTTCAGGATGCAGTAGATGCCTTTCATAAAGCCTATAATTGGTTTAGGGACCACCCTGATCAATATGGGGAAGATTTGCTAAGGGTGAGAATTACCCAAAATATGGCTCTAGCCTATTCTAGAGCGGGGCAATATGAAGAAGCGATACCGTTTTATGAGGCTGTTCTAAGCTCTTTGCAATTTCAAGAAGGGGGTTTAGCGGAGTCATTGTCTATCCTCACCAAATCCAATTTATCGCTAGCTTACCTTGGAATCAACAATCTACCTGAAGCGGCTGCCTTGCAGAAGGAGGTGATTGCGATAAGGGAAGATATCTTAGAACTTGATCATCCTGATTTAGCTACCTCCTATGATAGTTTAGGCAATATTTTACTCGCCCAGAAGGATTATGAAGCTAGCTTAGCTTATATGCAAAAGGCGGCAGATATTCGGCTTAAAAGACTTGGGGAAAAGCATCCAGACTATACACTAAGCTTAAGCAATATGGCTTTGGTCCATGCCAAGTTGGAGGCTTGGGACAAGGTGATAGAAAAGCTGTTACCAGCCGTAGAAAATCGATTAGATCAGATCCGTAATCAATATCTCTATTTATCAGAAGCTGAGCAAAAAGCCTTTTTTAATCAGCTCTCAAGTGAACTCGAGTTTTTCAAGGAAATTTGTGTTCGACTTCATACTCAATACCCTGAACTAATTAAGCTATTATGCGAGGTGCAAATCCTGACCAGAGGTCTTCAAATCAGAAGTCTCACCCAATTGAAAACTCAGCTTGGGCGTTCTGAGAATCAGGAACTCAATGAAAAATTTAGCTTATGGCTTAGTCTGAAATCTCACAATGCCAATAGTTACGGACTCCTAGACCCTGCTGGGAAAAAGGTAGAAAGTGATGAAGAGCAAGTACAGTTAGAGAAGTATCTTCGGAAACACGCAAAAGGATTTAAAAACAGTATTCTCGAGATGCCTGACTATTCTCAAATTCAGGCTAAACTCAAAAAGGGAGAAGTCTTAATCGATTGTTTTGCTGGTACGTCTACTCTAAGCGATAATGGGACTAAGTATTTTGGGCTGCTTTTGCTTTCTTCTGAAGCCGCTAATCCAGAGCTCATTACTCTGCCAGAAGCCAATACCTCCGCCAATTCCCTCCTGCAATCCTATCGGGGGAATCTTTCTCAAATCATCGGTTCAGATCGGAATCTGAGCTTTGAAATCCCTGAGAAAACCATTGCCGAAAGTCATGATCTTTATCAAAAATTATGGCAACCCATAGAGCAAGCGATTGGTAATTGCCAGAAGCTTTATGTATTGCCTGATGGGATCTTTTATCAGATTAACCTTGAAACCCTTTGGCAGCCTGAACAAAAATGTTACCTAAAGGATCTTTTGCATGTTCAAAGGATCAATCATATTGCTGATATATTTTCAGCGCAAGGAGACCACAATGAGAACCCTCCCGTCTTAATCGGTGATCCAGATTTTGGCCCCTCTGATGAAATTGCGCCCCTCGCGGGAACTAAACTAGAAGTAGAAGCCATTGATAGATTACTAGCTCAAAAAGGAGAAACTTCAGAGCTCTATCTTGGCAGAGCGGCAAGTAAAGAGAATATTCAATCCCTTAATCAACCCCGTCTTTTGCATATCGCCACTCATGGTTATTATCAGGAGCCTAGCTCAGATGATTCCTCAATTATTGGCGCCTCCTTCAAAGCCACCAATAAGAACCCATATCTTCAGGCGGGTTTACTTTTGGAAGGAGCAGCCAAAGATTTTGAAGTAGGATGGGGCTCTCATCCAGGGATATTGACGGCCATGGAAGTCGCGAACCTTAATCTATTCAATACTGAATTAGTGGTTCTTTCTGCTTGCAATAGTGGGCTCGGAAAAATCCAGCAAGGGGAAGGCGTCTATGGCCTCGCGCGAGCGTTCCGCGAAGCGGGAGCCCAAAAAGTCATGTATAGCCTTTGGCCTGTAGCCGATAAAGCCACCGCAGACTTGATGCAGTATTTCTATCAATTTTGGTTGGATGGTAATACGGTAGATGAGGCTTTTAGCCAAGCGCAGGATCGATTACGAGAGCAGTACCCAGAACCAGTTTATTGGGGTGCCTTTTTACTGGTTTAAAATGCGCAATTGAACTAAATATCAAAGCGTCCGTACCTAAAAACTCATTTCCCCTCAACAAGTCATTTAGTAAAATTGTTAATTCACTATCATGACTGTTGAAAACTCAACTCGTACAAAAATCCTTGCGCGTATAGCTGAGATCGAAGCCCAAAAGGGCATTCGTATCCTGATGGCTATCGAGTCAGGCAGTAGGGCTTGGGGCATCGCTTCTCCCGATAGCGATTTTGATGTCCGTTTTATCTTTACCCACCCTGTGGAACGCTATCTCTCGGTGCGCGAGCCTTTTGATACCATCAATTTGCCGATTGATGCGGATTTGATTGACCTAAGTGCTTGGGAGCTGCGCAAAACGCTTAATCTGATTGCCAAGTCCAATGCGAGTCCTATCGAATGGACGCAATCCTCGATTGTTTATCAAGAGCAGGACGGCTTTATCGAAGCCCTCAAGCAACTGACGACTCATTATTTTCAGCCGAGAGCCTGTGCCCACCACTATTTAGGTTTGGCCCAAAAGACTTGGTTAGGAGAGCTACAGAAGCCTGAGTTTGGGATCAAAAAATACTTCTACGCTTTGCGCCTGCTTTTTGCGGCTATGTGGATTGTAGAACGGCAAGAAAAGCCAGCCTTGACCTTTGCTGATTTGCGGACAGTGGTAGAGGATGCCTATGTTCAAGACGCCCTTGATCAGCTACTAGCTGCGAAGGAAAAAGCCGTGGAGGCCGAGCCAATTCGGCCGATTGCTATTTTGCATGACTACATCCAACGCATGCATTTAGCTACCACGACCAAGGCGGCTAGCTTGGCAAAGGTGCAGCATGATATAGGGCTAGCCGATCAATTTTTCCGTCAATGGATAAGTAATTAATGCTTTGTTAAACTTAGAAGATATACGGTCCGAAGGCTTGATCCTGCTGGAAATCATCAGTGGGAGTCGAGCCTATGGATTGGATTTACCGCATTCTGA
>CAZHOC010000132.1:0-9348 GCA_964534295.1 uncultured Bacteroidia bacterium
CCACACCTGTATCGCAATGTACGGTTTGATCTGCGGTGAAGGCAGCCGTTGGTGGGGTGAAAATTTCTATGGTAGAATCAGCAGGCGTAAAGACTTGGCAGCCCAATGTATCCTCTAATACCAAGATCGGAGTATATACTCCAGGGGTAGTGTAGGTATAATTTGTAACCAAGCCCTGACCAGTATTACCATCACCAAATAGCCATTCAAACTGCATGCTATCCTGCGTAATGGCCGTGAAAGTAAACTCCGTTCCTGGACATCCTTCACCTGGATCAAAAGCTACTTCAGCCTTTGGGCCTTCAATTTTGATTAGGTCGTCATAGAAGATGGTATCGCTACAGCCTACACTAGAACTAATGATAAAGGTGACGTCATAGACACCTGGCTGAGTATATACATGGTTAGGAAAAGGCGAAGTGGAGGTTGCTCCATCTCCAAAGTCCCAGAACCAACTGACGTTGGGATGATTATAACTCGTATCGGATAGAAAATGGACGTCTAAGGGGGGACAAGGAGCAAAGGTCGTATCGACTTGAATATTCGCCAGTAACTCCCTAATCTCTACATGATTTACCCTGGTAATGGAGTCCTTACAGCCGTTGACATCCGTAACCAGCAGACTCACATCATAAAAGCCTGTATCAGGATAAGCATGCAAGGTATTTGCCAGCAAAGAGGTGGTGCCGTCTCCCATGCTCCAGAGGTAGGAGAGACCATATCCTTCAGATAAGGTTACGAAGGTGCTATTGATTCCAGGACAATTTACCGATGGGTTGACCGCAAAGTCTGCCGTTGGTTGACTCGCAAAAATATCATCTTCCCGTTCTATTGTATGAGTACAGCCGTTGACATCTGTTACCGTCAATCGTACTGTAAAATAGCCAGAGCTATCAAATACATGGGTTGGATTGGGCACATTTGAGGTCGCGCCATCTCCAAACTCCCAAAGCCAACTAACAATATTACTTGTACTACCAGAGCGATCCTCAAAATCAACAGTCAGTGGTAAACAGCCTGCCGTTGGGGTAGTGGTGACATAGTCTGCGTAAATATCATGCGCCCTTACATAATTGGGCCTATAGATGGTATCAAAACAGTTTAGTTTGTTTTGGACGATGAGGTTGATGCCATAAAATCCTGAATCAGCATAGGTTTTGGAGGCATTAGGACTCAGGATAGTGTCGCCGATACCTAGATACCACCAGCTATTTAAAGCATTGGTCGATTCGTTAGTAAAGTTTACCCTTAGGGGAACGCAGCCTTGATTCGTATCGACGCTAAAGTCTGCCACTACTGGCAAGACAATTATAGAGTCTTCAGCGGTTACTTCACATCCTGTGCTGAGATTACCGACTGTAAGGGAGACATTAAAGGTCCCTTCTTGAGTCATGGGATAGGAAAAGGTATTATCCGTCATTATGATTGTATCCTCAAGCGTCCAACTCCAATAGTCATCTCCAATGGAGATATTTTGGAAAAGCACGTTTTGAGGTACCTCACATACCTTTTTATCACTAAGACCGATAATGGGGAGGGGATCGAGTATATGAACAAAATCCGATTTGAGTAATGTATCTGTACAGCCTCGGTCGCTGGCGATAAGCATCACGTCTATATCACCGAGGGCCGCAAAGCCATGAACTGGGTTTTCGGACATGGCGGTATCTCCATCGCCAAAGTACCAGATATAACTATCTGCCCCTTGGGTGAGATTGGTAAACTGTAACTCAACCAAGGCACAGGCAATATTGGTGTCCACTGTAAATTCAATTATAGGGGGAGTTCCGGCTCCTATATAGGAAGGTTGGAATACAGTGTCTCGACATCCTTGGGTGTTCTCCACGATCATACTGACGTCATAGACTCCAACATTTGCATAAGTCGTAAAGGGATTTCTCAAATTTGAAGTACTACCATTGCCTAAGTCCCATTCCCATGAGGTGATCGGAAAGATCGAGTTAGTCGTATCATCAAAGGCAACGTCTATAGGGGCACATCCTCCTCGAGGTACAGCCATAAATCCTGCCTCAAGTGGCTTGATAAGGATGTAGTTCTTGACTGTCTTCTTGGTAAGGCAGCCACCTTGACCAGTTACCCAAAGAGAAACGTCGAAAGTATCTGCGCTAGTGTACTGGTTAAACGGATTGGGCAGATTGGAAAGATTACCATCTCCAAAATTCCACGCATAAGATATACCGCCTACAGATTGATTGACAAACTGAACGTCAAAGGGGATCGCACAACCCTTATTCGTATCAGCAACTGTAAAGTCTGCAGTAGGATAACCAAATACTTCAATTGGAATAGTAAGCGTATTAGTACAGCCACTTTGGTCGGAGATATCAGCGGTTACTTGGTAAATACCCGGAGTGCTAAATAAGTGAAAGGGATCATGAGTACTATCCCCATTGCCATCGGCAAAGTCCCATATTACTTGACTGTTAGAGGCTGCATTGGTAAAAAAGAATACCGTATCATTGATACAGACTGTTGAGTCTTGAGAATAGATACTAAGGGTGTTTACACCAATATTGACATAAGCGTCCTTGACTAAGGTATCGCGGCAACCTTGGGCGTCTTCTATGATATGTCTTACATCAAAGGAACCATTTTGTAGATAAGTGTGTGTAGGATTTACTTGATTGCTGGTATTGCCATCTCCAAAATCCCAATAGTGTGTTCCGGAAGTAGTGCCATCGCTTGTAAAATTGGTTACTAGAGGGGGGCCACAAGCGAGTAACTCATCGCCACTAAAGCTCACATCTGGAGCATTAACAGTTACATAATTATTGATGATGATATCGTCTTGACAACCATATTGATTGCTTACGCTTAGAGATACTGGATATAATCCGCTGACTTGATATCTAATTTGAGGATTTTGCACATTGCTCGTTGTGCCATTACCCAAATCCCATGTCCACTGCGTGATTTGCCCTGAACCAGCAGTAGAAAGATCGGTGAAATTAAGAAGCTCATTTGCGCAGGCATTCTGATTGTTTACAGAAAAGAGTGCGCTGGGATTACCATAGACTTCAATGTAAGCTTGCCTTAGCAAGGTATCAGACAGTCCTTGAGCATCAAACACGATTAAGCTAATATCATAAAGGCCTGGAGTCTGATAAAAGGCACCTGGATTTTGCAGGTTAGATACACTTGTACCTAGGTTCCACTTCCAACTTACTACATCAGAAGTAGATGCATCAGTAAAGGTGACTACCATGGGGGAGCAGCCACTTGAAACATTTACATTAAAATCCGCTACAGGTTGACTATATATGAGCAAAGGAAATAATGCGGCAATTAATAGGGCAACGTCAAGTCTTCTTATTTCCATGCTTTAAAAGTACGTATATAAAGAATTTGTTCTTCGTGTACTGTAAGGTGTGTCAATATTTTGCATGTGAAAATTAATGTATGCCCTTTGATTATCAGTGTTTTAGGTGATAAGGGGTAAGATATTGGACTACATGTATTGAATTGTGGAGGTAGGCTTTTTGCATTTTTGTCCTAATCGTTTTATAAGGTTGGAATATGAATAAAAGTCTCATGTGCTGAGCTGTAATATTATCCAAATTATAGATTATTTTATTATTTAGATAATACGGTAATTTGTAATAGTTGATTCTCGATTAGCATATGAAACAACCTCTTTACTTAACTAAGCTTTTCCTTTCGCTCTTAATTGCAGGTTTGATGGCAGGTTGCGGCCTTCCAGAAGACCCTTCCAAAATTACCATTCCAGATTGGCAACCAGAGATTGCGGTGCCATTGATCAACAGCGACATCCAGCTAGATGAGATTTTAGATCAGTTTGATTCTATCTCTTATCTCCAGATTGATGATACAGGTTTGTTGTCAGTGGTCTATGCTGCAGATATCTTTGTAGTGCCTCCAGCCGCGATTATTCCTTTACCGAGGATACCGGTGCCTATGTTTGACAGTGTGATTTCTATCCCTGCACCATTAAATAATGTGCAGCGTATTAGTCTGAAGACAGGGCAATTGGCTTATGATTTTGAAGGCACTCATGCCGGCCCAACCGATGTAACCATTAGGGTTTTTAACGCGGTCAAAGAAGGTCAAATATTTGAGGAGACGATTAGTTTCCTTTCACCAGGCTTGGCCGAAGGAGAATTGGATTTAAGCGGTTATGATCTTGAGTTTACTTCAGGGACGATGGATCTGGCATATTCGGCTACAAACAATCTTGATGGATCTCAAATTGTCTTAAACCGAGCTATTCTCAACTTTTCGGGCATGGAGTACAGCTATGTTGAGGGATACATGGGCCAATATGGTTTTGACCTCGCGGAAGACTCTCTTGAAGTTACGGTTTCAACTGGCTGGGAGGATATTGATTTTCAAATTACTGATCCCCAACTCCGCTTTACTGTCAATAACTCTTATGGCATCCCGATCGAAGTTAAAACGCCTAAACTGGGCGTAGTCCAGCCAAATGGTAACTATTTATCAGTAGCAAGCCAGGCGTTGACCGAAGGTATCACACTCAACTACCCAGACCTCAATGCCGTCGGTAGCTCAGTCCAAACTACCTTCGAACTAAATAAAGATAACTCTTCTCTTCCTCAAGCCATACATCCATTACCAGATGCTTTGGTTTATCAATTAGGGGCCCAGGCCCATCCAAGCGGTGATTCGACAGAGATTGGTTTTGTTACAGACAGCAGTACCTTTTCACTCGGTGTGGAGGTAGAAGTGCCACTTGAATTCACGCTCGCTCCCTACAGCATACAAGACACATTTAGCGTTGATTTGAGTCCCGCAGAAGTTTTAGAATCAGCTAGTGTAGTTATGATCACTGAAAATGGCTTTCCTATTGAATTGGGGATGCAGGCTTATTTTCTCTCCGAGAACGCTACCATCATCGATAGCTTATTTGATAGTTCCACTACTATCCTCGCTGCTGCCGCCGTAGATGCTAATGGCAGGGTAAGTAACTCTGCAGATGAACGATTAGAGATCACCATGACTCCAGAATTGGTGGATGCAATTTTAAGTGCAGAATCGATTGTGGTCAAAGCGACTGTGGGTACTAGCCAAAATGGAAGCGTTCCGGTACGGATATACGAAGATTATGGCCTAGGTCTCAAGTTGGGACTACGAGCCAAAGTCAGTGTACGCTAATCTATCCTTTCCTAACAGTGAATGGAACTGTTAATCCAATTCTAAATCAATGAAGAAAGTATTATATACCCTGATCCTGCTCTTACCTTTTTGGGGAGTGCAAGCCCAAACCGATTTAGGGCTTCATTTCCTGCCACAAGTTTGGCAAAGTCAACAAACCAACCCGGCCCTGCTCAGCCCTTACCGTGTCAATATTGCTTTACCAGCCCCTTCGATTCAAATCGGTCATAATGGATTTACTGCCAGTAGTCTTTTACAGCCCCTACCGGGAACAGACTCTTTGATGGTAAACTTGGACGATGCGATTGCCAATATGGCGGCTCAAAATTACATCCGCACGAATGCTCGTCTGGATATTTTAGCCGTAGGACTAAGATTTAACAATCTCCAACTGTCTTTAAGTGCTGCTGCACGTGCTCAAGTTTACGTGGGTTATCCTCGTTCTTTGGTTGATCTTGCTTGGAACGGTAATGCCTCATTCATAGGTGAATCCTTGGAAGTGGCTACAGATTTGGCTGCCTTTGCTTATTCTGAAATTGCTTTAGGGGGTGCATATCGTTTCAACAAACTGACAGTTGGAGCAAAGCTTAAATACCTCAATGGTCTCATGAATGTAGAGACAGAGTCTGGTAGCTTGACATTTGAGACTGATCCTGAGTATTACCAGCTTCGCGGAACGCTTGACTACCAAGTTCGAACCAGCGTAGTTGATTTTGGTGATTTTGAAAACTTTGAGCCGAGCTACGAACCCAATCCAGTTACTGGAAATGTTGGTTTTGCCTTAGATCTCGGTGCAACCTATGATTTTAGTAAGCGACTGAGGGTGAGTGCCAGTGTGATGGATCTTGGTAGTATTAGATGGACAGATGCGGCTAAACGTTACCGCGCCAGCGGAACGCTTAACTTTGACGGTATTGACGTAGCTGCCATTGCAATGGGTGATAGCACTCATCTGGAGTCTTTATTAGATTCATTACAAAATCAAATACAGCTGTCTGATGAACCTTTGGAATATCGCACTAGCCTACCTACCCAGATGATGGCGAGTGTACGATTTTCGCCATTGGCCAAACTTCATATCAATGGTTTGGTGTACAACGAACGTTACCGCGGTCAAAATTTCCCTGCCATGGCTATTGGGGTGAGCAAGGACTTTGGTAAGGTATTTACTTTGGGAGCTTCTTATAATATTCGTCATCGATCCTATAATCAATTAGGTATGCAAATGTGGCTACGTTTAGGCCCTTTTGCTGGCTTTTTGGTCCTAGATAATGTGTTGGCTCCAGTTTTTCCTATGAACAGTAAGTATGTTAGCGTCCGAGCTGGGATGAATTTATCCATTGGGCGGATCAATAAAGATGATACTCCCATGACGGAGTAGTAAAAATATTCTAACTATCGATCTTTAATAGTGCGTCCCTGAATTCAGGTAAAAGACGCACTATTTTTTGTTTACTATTCTATTAGGTCTCTCCATTAAGACAATTCGTTAGGCGCGTATATTGCTTGCCACAATCAATAAAGCGCAATTAATGATGCTAAGCATTAGGATTAGTCGCCTTCAACACGAAGGCCGTCAGTATTTTTTATTACAATTTACAGATTGGAGCTTGGTTAAAGAGGTGAAGAAACTACCAGGTACCTTTTATTTGCCAAAATATGAAGGCTGGTTAGCTCCAATTCAGCGGGTCAGGGCAGAGTTGCTATCAGTACACTTTGGAGAGGAGGTGGAATTGAAATGGGAGGATGGTTTATTAGAAGAGTTTGGTGTCGAATTAGCTTCTAAAGAGCCCTTTAGCCAAATAATCGAAATTAAAAATAGATCAGAGGAGAAATTGCCAAATGTTTACCTCCAACCTATTGTCCACAAATCTGAGGCAAGAATAAAATTAGTTTATGATTGGGATCCTAAATTGAATGAGAAATTAAAGAGTATTCAAGGAAGGCGATGGAGTAAAACCTTTGGAGCGTGGCATGTTGGGGTTCGATTTACCCCTGAGTTGTTGAATATTCAATTTGATGGTAATATCCATTTCGCATGGATGCCTGAAGGAGCCGGTAAGCTCAATCCTTTTGGTGGGAATAGCATAGTGGAAAGAATCATACCTTTGCCAAAACCAAGGATTAAGGTCAGCATGACCGAAGAGCAAAAAGTGGAGCATGCAAAAATGAAGGAGCAGATGCAGCTTGAAAATAAGGCTCAGAATACGATAAGGACCTATTTGTCTCAGATCAAGTTATTTTGGATGTACTATCAAGATAAGCCTACCCATGAAATCTCCGAAGCCGAAATACGCCGCTATTTATTATACTTAGTTAACGAACGCAAAGTCAGCGAAAGCTATCACAATCAAGCGATCAATGCTATCAAGTTTTACTACGAAAGGATATTGGGCTGGCAGCCTAAGGGTTATTATGTGCAGCGGCCAGTTGCTTCGAAGCGCTTACCTACAGTCTTAGCGAAAGAAGAGGTACAAGACCTTTTGTCGGTACTTACAAACTTAAAGCATAAAGCGGCCTTATCTTTAATGTATTCAGCAGGATTACGGGCTGGAGAACTATTAAATTTAAAAATGTCAGATTTAGATTCTGACCGAATGATTATTTTTATCAGGAAGGGCAAAGGAAAGAAAGACAGAACCACAATTTTGTCTCCTAAAGTTTTAGAATTATTGCGAGAATACTATATTGAGTACAAGCCTAGCTTTTGGTTATTCGAAGGAGAAAAAGGTGGTCGTTATAGTCAGCGCAGTCTTCAGCAAGTTTTCCAAAGAGCAAAGGCCTCAGCGGGTATATTGAAAGCTGGTGGAACACATACTTTACGGCATAGCTTTGCCACCCATATGCTAGAAGCTGGTGTGGATTTGAGATATATCCAAGCATTGCTTGGGCACGAAAGCAGCGAAACCACTGAAATATATACGCATGTTTCTACCCGCTACCTCAGAGAAATCAAAAGTCCGATCGAAGATATTTTCTGATGATATTTCCCATTGCGCAACGCTGTTATCTGTTTTTGGGGGACCTAAATTTCGGTCCAACATATAGCTTATATCACCACACGCCGATGGCTTATTGTTAGGAAGAGACTCGGTTTGTCGCCGCGTCGGGTCATCGGGTAGCTGTCCACGCCACGTGCCTGGCGCGCTACCCGCCACCCCCGTAAAATGGCCCTCGCGCTCGAATTTTCTTTGCCACCGAGCCTCTCCTAACATGACCTACACGCTACTGATCCTCGCCGAACGGCTCGGGCAGCGCGTAGTCCGGTCGTTAGTGGCTATAAATTTTGAACAGTATCTAAAATCGTACATAAAGTATGAAATTCGCCTTAACTGTAATATGCTTTTTGCAAATTTATTCCTTCTCAAAAGGACAAAATACAAATACAAAATGGTATAGTGAGAATGAAAAAAATGGGATCATTATCCAAAATAGCTTCCCTAAAGGGGGGCCTTATACAGGACCTACAAATGATTATTTTAATTACAGTTATCTGGTATTCTATACGCGTGTAATTAATGATACTAAAGATTCAATAGAATTGGTGATTAGTTTTTCTGCTGATTCAATAGCAATCCCTAATTCATCTAACACTTTCGTGAAAATATTTCTGCCGCCAGACACTATGACCCTAGACAAACAGAATTTATTTAGTTACGGAATAACTCGGTTAGAGTCGTTTAATAAACCAGGTTCTTTTCATAGAATAATAAAACCTAAAGAGGAATGCCTGTTCTACACTGTAGCAGTTTTTTATCAGACAAAAGCTGACGTTAAGGATGAAGATAGAGGTGGTAACAGATCAGAATATATTTTCAATGGGAAAAGCCTTATTTTTAATATGCTTCCACAAATTGACTCTATATCTTGTGGAAACATAACTGTAATAGAATGATCTTTTGAAGTTTGGCTGAATCCACACTTAGTAGAAAAATCTAGTTGGGGACCAATTGTGGAAAAAAAATAATAGCCTCCAGGCAATTATTTGAATCAATTATTTGCGCTTGAGCCAATCTAACGCCAAATAATAATTCCAATCACATGAGAGAAAAAACAAGGTCGCAAAATAATGGCAATGCAATAGAGATGGTGATTCGCCATGCAAATTCTACGCAAAGAATCGTCTTTAAGCGAATAAAGTTAGATATTATAAGCCACTAACATGGTCTACGAGCTATGCCTTCGCTCTGACGAGCT
>CAZHOC010000133.1:0-9340 GCA_964534295.1 uncultured Bacteroidia bacterium
TGGAGAGGGGCGTTATCAGCTTTTGCCAATAACGCCCCTCTGGTATATTTTAACTAGCTTTAGAGACTATTAAGATACTCTACGATCAAACTTACCCCTTCTTCATCAATCACGGTTGTCCCGAAATAAGGCATCTCACCCTCTTGCACGAGGGTTTTGATTCTATCTTGTTCACCTTCTATCCCCGTGTTTGATAGAGCTGTTTCAAAACGAAAATCAAGATTTTGTCCAGAAGGATAATCCCATGCGGAAGGATTATGGCAATGGGCACAATTCATATCCATGTAGGCTCTGCCTCTATCAGCCAATGGCAGGCTAGTATCATTATAATCAGGGATATTGCTTATTTGGCTGAGATCAAAGTCGTTTAGCAAACCCAAAGATTGGAAGTGCGCTAATTGATTCGTTTCAAAATTGTCCCTCAAAACCGTGATGTTCATATTCCTCATAGAGGGACCAATGGGGCTCACTTCTGCATTGGTTTGGTGGCAGGCAACGCATTGCTTCTCGTCTGGCACCTCATAATTAATGGTACGATTAGTGCCAGCAGAATTGATCCAGCTTACTTGCAAGGCATGTCCATCTAGATCAAGTATGCCTTCGGTTTGACTTTCATTCCAGACGTAGGTTGCCACATTCCAGAGCCCTTGGCTTTTGATTAAGAGTCGAGTTTCGATTACTTGTCTACCTAATGATTTATCTCTTTCATCTTTGAAATAGTAAAAGGTCTTGACCAAGATAGTGCCTTCAGGAAATTCAGGGATTCCATTGCCAGTTTGAGTGATCTGGGTACCTGTGGGTAACTTAACTAAGCGTTGCTTCTTGGCATAATTGGAGTATAAGGGCGAATTCAACTCTATTAATTGATAGTCGGCCGTTGGATTTAATTCAGACCAATCACCTTGATAAATGTTGTAAGAGCTAAGATTCTGTTCAAACTGCTCTGTCATAGGGATTGGGATGATCCCGTCTCTTTCCGAACAAGATGCTAGGAAGATCATCATGCTAGCAGAAACGATCGAAAAAAACGCTAATACCCTTCTAATCGTCATAATTGGGATTAAAATTACTATGTGTTGTTTGTTATTACTCGTCAGTATACTTCAAGAGTCTGATATAAATCGGTAGTAATTTTGAAGCAAAGCTGAAGTGCCCCTTTTAGTCTTTTATCGAATAGGAAAATGATAAAATCCTTTAATAGTCTAGATTGGAAATTGAAGAAAAGGTTGCATGTATACTTGCGCAAAGGGCAAAGAAGAGGCTACTGCCCCCCCCCCTGCAACACTATGGCTCAGCGTTCCTCGAAGATGTGAAAAGCAAAATAGTCTCTACCCTATCAGAGGCTTTAGGGATTATCGCTTCGGTAGTCATTTTTCAAGCTACTAATGGCAATCTAATCACCTCAAAATAACTCATTATCAGAATATTACTCTACACCCAGATTCTTAAAGCAAACTCCTTGCTTGTTCATAAATGTCCCTCCTTTAGGGTTTAGGTTTAAGCTCCCTCCCTGGAAATTCGTAGCCTCCAAAGCAAGCTCTTGGTAAATACAGACAGTGGCTGCATAGTCCCATATACTACCGCCCCCTTTAGCTTTTTTGGGCATCTTTAACATACAGGCTGGCCCATTTTCTAATACGAGAATGGCATTGAGTACTGCTCCTGAACCAGAGATTTCTTTTATCTCTTTTATGCCAAGGCCTTCAGCTTGCTCTTTGAGTAGCTGCTCAATTTCTGCAAACCTTGGAGTATCAATCAACTTACGATCTGTAACATAGGTGAGCTGATTTTTTGAGTACTTAAGCTCAAATGCTTGTCGATCTTTGAAGGCACCATGCCCTTTAATTGCATGATATAAAGTTTCGCTACTAGGATCATAAACCACCCCGATTTGAGGAACCCCAGCTCGAGACAAGAGGGCTATTGAGACAGAGAAGCCTGGATGTCTATTGATAAATGCTAAGGTACCATCCATGGGATCGACACACCAGAAGAAATCTTTTTCAAATCGACCGCCATCATCTTCTGTCTCTTCTGACAACAATGCTATCCCAAATTCATGGCAGCTGGGAAGTAAACGCTCCAGTATGATTGCCTCACTTTCCCGATCTACCTTGGTTACCACTTGGGAGGCATAGCCGCTGCCCGCGACTTTATTTTCCACCAAAACGTCCTCACCGATATATTGTTGAATGTGCTTTCCCGCAGCTAGAGCAGCTTCTATGGCGAGCTCAGATAGTTGAATAAGGTCCATTTCTATAAGTTTTTTATTACCTCCTCGGTAACGCGTTCACTGTAACTATTAATTTTCCAGTGGCCCGGACTCCATCCTTTAATAAAGCGATGAAAGTCAGCCCAAGCTACTCTATACAAGGACCGCCATTCCTTTTCTAGCTCATCATTTCTTAAGACAAACTGTTTTTGTAAGTGCTCAAAATAGGTATCAAGGATTTGCTCTTCTAATCGTTCACACTCCTTTTCGTAGAGGCAACTGCCAATGAAGTAAGCAACATCCTTCATCCCACAACCGCCGCCTACATATTGGAAATCGACTCCCGCTACGCGACCATCATGGGAAAAACAAAAGTTGGCCAACTTGGCATCACCGTGAACAAAAGATTTGTATTTACAAGAATTGAGCTTTGCATCGATAGCAGAGGCCGCCTCTTTTAACCTCTGGTCATTTAGTACCGCTAGTTCCTGAGGTCTAGTCTCTAAATGCCAATAAGTACCCACTTCCCATAGCCCTTCAGGAGCTTTATTTAAAAAGCTTGCATGAAATTGTGCTAGCCAAGCCAAACAAGCAGATATTTCTTCCCATTGGAGGCTTCTCTTTCTTAGACTAATACCTGCCTGATCAAGATCTTCTAAAACGATCAGAACCTCTTCCTCTTTAGTCTCAATGGCAAAACAGTGGGGCAAACGAGCCTTGCTTTGCTGGCTATACTCCTGATACCATTTAGTTTCTACCTGATAAGATTTTACCTTTCTCTGATGCCCGATATCACTATTCCATCCCCGAGGATGATTTTTATTTATTGGCAGCTTTACATGTTTCACTACTAGACTCTCCACTGAGGCGTCTCTCAGCTCAATCCGTAATATCTTGCCATATCCACTCCATAGCTCCTGAATCATCTCCTTTACTAGCAATGAGCTTGCACCAGTGCTTTGAAGAACGATGGATTTAAGATGTTCATTCATAAGGCACCAAAGATAAGAAAGTGCCGAAGGAATGCCTTTTTAGTATTTAGTATTTAGTATTGACTTAATGACTGATGCCATATTGGCAACTATGGAAATGCTAGCGCTGGATTGCAAATACTAAAGTAGACTCTGGTAGGAGGGTGATTGATTTCTTGCGGGACTCGTAATCTTGTCCTTTGAAATTATCGTACAGATAGCGATTATTATTTAAGGTCAGTTCTTTGGAAATTCTCAAAATTAAATACTCGCTTGACTCTTCTGCCTTGTATAGGAACTCAATCCCATTAATCGCCATATCAGCTGCGCCATCTATGAGAGAAGTAGTAAACCACTCTCCATTCAATTCAATGGAAAATGCATTGGCTAAGGAGTAGGTCTCATACTTTATGTGGGTCTTTCCACTAGTAGTATAACCGTGATACACCTTAGTGCTTACATCATAAATCTCATGCTCATCTTCTTCTAATTTTAGCACAGACTTTCCTCCTTGAAAATCTAATATCAAAGGAGTCTTGTTATGCTTTTCTATTAATAAAATGCCATTAACTGTGCCTTCAAATTCTCCTGAAGCGAGATTTTGAAATACAGATTCAAAGCCATCGTGGGCTTTCCATTTTTCTTCAACTTGTTGACAAAAAGCTAGTGTAGGTTGTAGAAACAAAAATATCGCAATTAGTTTTGCAAGGGTTTTCATGAATTATGTTTTAAGCGTTATTGGCAAATTACTTCTTATAAACTCTTACCCAATCTACTTCCATCATTGAGCTGTCAGCATAATTTGCAGACTCATCATCCTTAAAGTACCATCCGCCTACGGCTGTATTCAGGACAATTTTCTGCTTCTTACCAAAGAGTTTATCAATATTATTATTATCGCTTGCGTGATAGCTTTGCAGCAGTTCGCTGTCGAGTTTGATCTGAATGGAGTCAGCATACCAAATCATCTCAAAGATGTGAAAATCTTCAGTCAGATTGTCCTTTACCTTATACCTTACTTCAGTATCATGGTTAATGCTTATCCCTTCATCAGGCCCATAAAAAATATTGCTGCCAAACTCATGAGTTTCAGTACCACGAGCCTCTAAAATATCAATCTCTCCTTGGGTTGGCCAAGGATCGCCGTATGTCCAAAAGGCAGGCCACATACCGTGGCCAAACGGCAGTTTTATTCTTGCCATAAATCTATATGCGCTTTCTCCCTCTTGATTACTTGGGCCATATAATTGCTTACTCTCAATCCGAGCAGAAACATATTCAAATTCTTTGGGTGAGGGATCGATTGGTAGACTAGGGCCAGTGATATTTTGTCTTTTAGCTTTGATTCTCAAAACGCTACCATCTATTGACAATTGTTCTCCACGATATAACTGGATTTCATTATTGAAGGCACCTCCATACCAAATATTCCAGGCCTCTAGATCATTAAACTCGTCCTCAAAGATGAGCTCCCAGGAATCCGTTTCCACACTAGTTGTACCTTGCTTTTCAGGTTCTGGCTCAGTTTGGCAGCCAAACATGAAAATTGAAAACAGACCGAGGACAAAAATTAAATAAGTTAGTAAGGGTCTCATCTTAGTTATATATCTCAAAAGGCAAAAGCAGCTTATTAGTATTGCTTCAATTTATACATTGGCAGGTACAAATCGAAAAATACTCCAGTATAGGAAAACAGAAATGGAGAACAGACTTACTCATGTCTATTCTCCATTCAGTTGTTCGAAGGACAGTAAAACCTTAAAAAGAGTCCCTCCCTTTTATTGCCAGTTTAATTGCCATGAGACACCAAATCTATCTGCCACAAATCCAAATTTTTGACTGAAACCATAGTTATTTAGTGGCATCATCACTTCCCCATTTTGAGATAATTGGGCGAATAAAGTTTCTAGCTCTTCTTCTGATTGACAATCTACCCAAACCGAAACACCGGGTGTAAAGTCCCATTCGTGCTTGACAAAACTATCACTACAGATAAACCTGCTCCCGTTTAATTCGAAGCTTGCTTTCATGATGGTTCCTTCCTTGGCAGGTCCATCTTTTCCATAACGCTCTATTTCTATGACCCTCGAGTTTTCGAAAAGCGAAATGTAAAAGTTCATAGCCTCCTCAGCATCGTTATTTTGAAAAGTTAAAAAAGTGGCTATGGGACCACTTACATTTGATTCAGTTTTCATACTGTCTAGCTGTGCCTTTAGAAGAGTTAATTCTTTATTTAATGCATCGGATTTGCTTGTATCAGCACAAGCTAGAAATACTAGGCTGATAAATAGCGCTGGCAGAATTCGTTTCATAATAAGTGTGTGTATTTTATGGATTGATATACCGGAGAAGATTTTCTAGTAAGATTGTGGTGGGAAACCGCATTGCTATTTTTCTTCTACTAGTTGGATGTTATTCCCACAGGTGTCATTGAAAACAGCGGCAATTACTGTCCCCATTTCAGTAGGTTTCATACTAAACTCAACCCCTAGTTTGGTCAAACGGTCGTACTCTTCCTGAATGTTGTCCACATAAAATTGTGTCCAGGGGATTCCCGCACTCATTAAAGCGTCCTGATAGACTTTTGAAGGTTCGAAGTGCAGGGGAGCAGGTTCCAACAATAACTCAGGACCATCTTGGTCATATTTTGAAACTAAAGTCAACCATCGATTGCCTCCACCTAAGGGGGCGTCAACTTTCTTGACAAAGCCCAGTATATCGGTATAAAATTCTAATGCCTTTTGTTGGTCTAGGACCGGGATGCTCACAATTTTAATCTTCATAATTCGAAATTTAACAAGTACCCCATCAATATAAGGCAAAATCAATCATTCAACTTATCGAAAGTTGCTTGGCGATAAAGCGAAGGAGACATACCCGTCTTGGCCTTAAATAAATTGGAAAATGAGTTTATGCTATCATAGCCTATCAAATAACAAGTATCCGTTACAGATTTACCGGTTTCAAGTATTCTCTTAGCATTCTCAATCCGCTTATTTATTAAATATTGCCGCGGGGTAAGGCCATAGTACTTCTTGAAAGTTCTGATTAGGTGATATTTAGAGCTAGCTTGGAGCTCAGCTAAAGCATCCAGATTTATCTCTTGAGCAAAGTTCTTATCTATATACCTTTTGGTATTGACTGCAATATCGAGCTGCGCTTCATTGGAGAAGCAGATTTCTTTGATTCGTTTTAACTCATTGATATAGTAAGTCATATACTTATGTCATCAGTTTTAAGAACTCATGAATGACTTGCCATCTATAACCCACATTAATGGCGAGCCGCTCTTCTCTCCTAATACTAATAAATTTTCGCCTTATATCATGCCAATTTCTACTTATCAGCACATTATGCGATGCTGAGCCCCAACCCTTTTTAAACCAATCTATTGATAAATATGCTTCTCTAAGGTAAAATCAATACCTATCAGCCAATCATTACAAAAAGCAATCAATGACTGATAGGTAAAAAAACTAGAAACCGAGCCTGATTTGAATTAGTTTTTGATCCAGTGCAAACAATAGTCAGCTACTTCTTCCCAGCCTTCGGTCCCACAGATAAAATGGTCCTTGTTTTCGAAAAATTTAGAATCAAGAATGCTGTTCTTGTCTGTATACTTTTTCAGGGTTTTTCGGACTAGGACATTGGGGACGATTACATCTTCTAAGCCACCTAAAAACAACATCGGTACATGTGGTTTTTGGGTATCAATTTTCGCGATATCCTTCAAAGAAGCTCTGGGGGTATTTCGACTTTCGGGCACTGCGTACTCCTGAAACAGTCTATCAGACTCTTCTTTGGTCGATGTATTGGCAATCGCAAAATGAAACCACTTCTTATATTCCTCAGCTTCAGGATTGAAAATCGAGTCTCCTTTAAAAGGACTGACCACTTTGCTATTGGCTCGAATAAAGCTGGGTTTGAAGGTACTGACTCCTTTGGGTGGAGCACTGCTGATGAGGATAGCGGCTGCGGCATGACCGGATTCTACCAATTTCTGGGCCGTAAGTCCGCCAAAAGAATGACCAATCAATATAGGCTTCTCAGGTAGATCGTCAATAAAGGTCTCGAGATTGCTAATCCATTCTTCGAATTGCACTTGTCCCAATCCTTCGGGAGGATTGGCTCTTAGGGCAGCAGGTTCTCCCTCATGCTTTGGGTGGGCGGGTGCATAGCAAGTGTAGCCAGCCTTTTCAAAATAAGTTTTCCATTCGTTCCAGGTTTTATTGTTCATAAACAGCCCATGGATGAAGACGATGGTTTTTGAATTGATTTGCTTTTGCATGATTTCCTGACTTAAGTTTTGGGGATACATAGCACTACTCGCAGAGAGCAATGCGAACGCTATCATGATTTTTTTAAGCATCTTGTTGATTCGTTTATTGTTCGCTTCAAAGATGCGGATCCCCATTCTGGATTTATTTAACCCAGGTTAAAATCGTACCCTAGCAGTAAAAAAGTGAAGGCAGGAAACAGGAAAGAGAGGAGTTTGGCTTTTACTACGTTTTTTTGATTTGCTTTTGGATTACCGCTGCGCGGAA
The DNA here is from genome assembly GCA_964534295.1 of uncultured Bacteroidia bacterium. Lineage (GTDB taxonomy): Bacteria > Bacteroidota > Bacteroidia > J057 > J057 > JBCAWW01. The sequence continues at coordinate 7,728 of CAZHOC010000133.1, forward strand.
CGCTTATCTCTACAGCCAAAGCATTTGAGCAGCTTTTTATATTGCCCAATCAAAGATGAAGGGATAAGCGTTCCGCGCAGCGGTAAAAAATAAAAAAGAGAATGCGAAATACTAAGAAGGCGCGCTATACCAGGCTGCAGGACTCGGACATTAGGATATTAACCTTTTCCGAATCCTACTAAGACTTTGCTGGGCGATCCCTAAATAGGAGGCAATATGAGCCAATTTTGCTTTTTGAAATATGAGGGGATGGTCTTCTAAGAGTTTTAAATATCGCTGCTCAACTGATTCAGTATGGATACTCATCACTCTACGGCTCAAGCGCATGGCAAACTCTCCAGATAGGCCATGAAAGGCTCGGTTTGCTTCAATATTTTCTTTGGCGAGAAGGTCCCATTGCTCTTTGGAAATAAGTATAAATTCGCTCTCTTCGAGGGCCTGAAAATTAAGGATATTGGGTTCATCCCTAAAAAAGCTGAAAGGGGAAGTGATCATCATATCCTCGGCAGAGAACCAGTGGGTTATCTCACGTCCTTCCAGGTCAAAATAAAAGAGCCTGATGAAGCCTCTTACTACAAAATAAAAATACTTGCAGCGCTGTCTATCCTCAAGGAAGACTTCGCCCTTATCTGCTATTTGGGTATCAAACTCGATGCCTATATCATCGCCCCACTTTAATAGCTTTTCTTTGGATACAAAATGCTCTGAATGAAACATGGCAGTTTGGGTTATCTCATCATTTCGATAGTCCTCAATGCAACTCCAGTAATATTGAGGGCTAAAGCAGATGCGACAAACAATAGGTAGGATAATAGCCCTACAATTGTCATTCTATGTACTTTTGTAAGTTTCATTTTATCGTAGACCAAAATTGATAACAGTATAAGCAATGGGATAAGGGTTGCATAAATCCCTCCACTCGCACCTGGCTTATCTCCTATCATGAGCATATCCATTTTCCCGATACGTACCAAGGCCTGTTGACATATTATGATTGAAGCTATGGTCATGGCTCTTTTATGAATCTCGGGCTTAAATCGATATTTATAGCCTAGGAACACAAATACAGAAAAAATAATCAGTTGGATTGCATCTCCCGTAATGATCAGCGAGGTGAATGACTGCTGCTCAGGGATCTCCATTCCTGACGCAACTGGGGTAAATTGATTATGGTAAAGTTTTATCGAATAAAAAAGGACCAAATAGCCAGATGCAACTAAAATTGGGGCGATTAAGCTGAAGTAATTACCCAGTTTGCTATGTCGAACTACCTTCTTTTTCCGAATCAAATACGATTGGATCACAATGATCACAAACCAGCCAGTACAAGAAAGACCATGAACAATGAGGTAAAAGGGTAAAGGTTTAGCTTCGCTCAAGGGTCTTAGATAGAAGGAGGGTGCGAAGCCAAGCAAAACAATGAAGAGTAACAGGACATTTACATAGTAGAAGTAATTGTCTCTTTTCATAGGGGAATGAATTTATTATCGTAGATACCCAACAGAGGAGCCACCTATATGGCTTCTCCTTGGGAAATTCCTCCCAGAATATAGCGCAAATTTGATTCAAAGCTTGTAAAGGGTTTTTTGTTGCTTGCCATAACAATATGATTA
>CAZHOC010000134.1:0-9297 GCA_964534295.1 uncultured Bacteroidia bacterium
AACATACCTGCATTGGCGACATAGGCAGATTTTTCGTCTGGAGAAAGGCAAATGCCGAATGGGTATCGGCCAGTAGAAACGTTGGATATGACTTCTCTTTTCTCGGTGTCTATGATGATCATGCGAAAACCAATCTGATCTACCGCGTAAAGACGCGTGCCTGCCTTATTGAGAACCATGTCTCCGATGTAGCCATGACTATAATCCTGCTCGTCAAAGCTGCGCTTACAATCAATAGAATCAATCCGACTACCGTCCTCAAGATTGAAAAGATAAATCTTATTTTCTTGACCTCCTGCAACATAAAGGGTTTGATTATCAGGGTTTACCGCTAATCCCATAAATACTGCGCCAAGGAGATCGGCATCATTTTCTGCCCCTTCTGGTACTTGTTGTACCACTGGATTTGCCCCCGCGAGATCTCGTAGGATGGAGATGGAAAAGGGTTTGGTGCCAGAATTGGCAGTGATAGCAATTTTGCCATCGGGACTGAGGGTCAAGCCGTATGGGTGAGGGGCGATGCGATAGGTCTTGCCATGTGGTTTGATGATTCGTCCATTGGGAATGATTGTCTCACCTGCTTCGTCGATCTTGGCATAAGCGTTCCCCGCAGGGGCCTCTATAACCCAATGATCAGAACTCGCTTCTCTATCACAAGCTAGGAAGAGAATGCTTGGTATCAACAAGAGTAGTAGTGTGCGCATGAGGATTATTGAATTTCAAAGGTTTGCGAAGCGATGGGGCCGTCCGAATAGCCTGCTTTAAAGGCTCTGGCTTTCACGATTGTGGTTTTTTCTAGCTTGAAGGGAGCTACGTAAAGCGGAGAATCCGGTCCCGGCTCACTTCCGTCAGTTGTGTATCTTAGTTCGGAACCTGGTACGAAGAATATACACTTAACTTCTATTTCTTTGGCTCTGTAGAGTCCGTCTTTGCGTTCGATGGTATCGTCTGTGGGCATTATGAGGGCGCTTGGTAGGATTGATTTGATTTTGTCCTTTTCGGCTAGTGTTTGATTTTCAAAGGCATCCATCACAGGACGACCGATCCAAGCCTGTGGCATTTCCAAACCAAGAGCATAAGCTGCCGTAGCAGCATTATCGTAGGTGTAAACTGCCTGCTGAATGCGGTATTGAGTTTTTATGCCCGAACCCACCAAAAGAAAGGGGATTTCAATCTCGGCTAAGCTTTCTCCTCCATGCCCAAACTCTTTACCGCCATGATCAGAGGTGATGATCAGTAACATTTCATCATACATATCAGCCTCTTTGGTGGCACTAACAATTTCTCCGATCAGGCTGTCTGCTACTTCTACTGAAGCATAATATTCAGGGCTCCCGTGTTGATGGGCGTGCCCAGCATGATCCACGTGATCAAGGTGCACAAAAGTAAAAGTCGGACGAGCGGTTTTGATATGTTGGCTTGCAAGCTCAGTAGTAACATATTCATCTTCGCCATGTTGATCATAGTCGACCATTTCCTTTTCAAATAGTCTACCAAAGCCTTTCCAATCGTAGATGGCTGCGGTGGTGCCCTGAGGCATTTGGTTTTTAACTAGGCTAAAAATGCTGGGAAAAATCTCACTACTGCCTTGAGTAACCGGCGATAATTGATGTCTGTCTTTTTCCCAGGCATTAGAGGTGATACCATGTTGCTCTGGACCTGCTCCCATGATCATAGAAGCCCAGTTAGGACTACTGCTAGTCGGTAAGACCGCGCGGGCACGTTCGCTGAAGGCGCCTGCCGCAATCAAGGCATCTAAATTAGGGGTATGGGCATGTTGAATTCCATCTGGACTCATACCGTCTACTCCAATCACGACTACATACTTAAAAGGGGCTTCTTTGGCTTTTTGAGCTTTGACGGACTGGCATGACCAACTAGCCAAAGCTGAAAGGGAGATCAAAAAGAGGCTAATGTAAATGGGCTTCATGACATGGATTATTTGAGGTGTCTTAAGAGCATATCTTTGTAAGATGCAATAGGAGGTAATTTGAGTTCAGGGATTTTTGCCTCCTCATCCCAATGACGCATCCTGATACTAAGCTCGAAATAAGGACTGAGGCGAAATCTCGCCGCTTCCTCCTTGTTCATGGGTCCACCCTGCTGTTTGAGGGTTTCCATGCTGGCCTGAGATAGGTTGTTGAGATATTCAGGATTTACATAGCATAGGTAACGTTTTGCCAGTACATGCCCTTCTACTAAGGCTGCCACTTTAGGAGAAAAGCCTTTGGAAAGTAAATACTTTGCACCTAATGACTCATGATCTACCACACCAAAATCCCCCATCCGCTGACGCTCCAATTGATGGCCATAGAGATGCCCAATATCATGTAATAGGGCCGCGATGATCACATCCTCCGTTTGCTGTTCTTTTTGAGCCAAAATAGCTGACTGGATCATATGCTCTAACTGGCTCAGGTTTTCACCATATTCTTCTCCTCCAAATTGCTCAAAGAGAGAGAATATTTCCTCGATGCTTGCTTGGGCGTTGGTAGTTTGCATAAAGGCAAGGTATCCGAGAAAAATTAGAAATGCGTAAATGCTGGATAAACTTTCTGTAAAACCCAGGCTACAAAATTCATTTTGCTGTCATCTCCGCCTTATCTGGGAGCAATACGCAATCATCATATTGTAATAATCGAATAGGACACTAGATCAATCTATTGCATATGTTGGTAAGCAAGCATGAATTTATCGAAAATACTGGCCTGAAAAAGTGGCGTTTGGCTGGAGCGGCCGGTCCGCTTATGAAGTTGACGGGAGTAGAACGCATGAATCGTTTGTATGATTCAGTGGAGGCAAAAGAAGGATTGGCTTTTGTGGAGGCATTGTTTAGGCAACAAGCTATTCGGCTGGAAGTCAGTGGGAAAGGGCTGAAAAAACTTCCCCAAGAAGGTGCTTTTATCACCGTGTCCAATCATCCTTTTGGTTTTTGGGATGGTTTAGCCCTTCTACAGATTATTCAATCACAGCGGCCTGATTTTAAAGTCATGGCCAATTCTCTGCTAGAGCAAATTGATACCATAAAGGAGGCATTCATCCCTGTGGATCCTTTTGACAAGACCACTCAAAGCAATATTTCGGGTCTCAAAAAGGCGATCAAACACCTTAGACAGGGAAAGCCTTTGGGCATATTTCCCGCAGGTGAAGTCTCTTCTTTACACAATGGTAATATTGTCGATCGAGTTTGGGCACGGTCTGTAATCAAGCTGATACGGAATGCAGAAGTGCCTGTGGTTCCCATCTATTTTGAGGGTAGCAATAGCGCGCTCTTTCACCTACTAGGTTTGCTGCATCCCAATCTGAGGACCGCTGCAATTCCGGCAGAAAACATGCGTCGTAAAAATACTGTCATCAAAATCAAAGTAGGAAAACCAATATCTGTCAAGGAAATCAAAAACATCAATGGGGTAGATCGTTTGGGACGTTATCTCAGAGCCCGCACCTATTCTCTTGATTCTGATTTGAAGGTCGGTCAATTTTATCGACGGAGGCCCCACCGTGCTCCAAAGATGAAGGCCCTCGCTCCTGAAGGGAATTATCAAGCGATTAAGCAGGAAGTCGCCAGTTTAGCTCCTTCTTGTCTCATTACAGAGCAGCAGCAGTTTCAGGTTTTTCTCGCTAGCGCGGAACGCATCCCTCAAACACTACAAGAAATCGGACGTCTAAGAGAGCTGACCTTCAGGGGGGTAGGAGAGGGGACCCAGCTCGAAAGAGACTTAGATGAATATGATCTCTACTACCAGCATCTCTTTTTATGGGATAGTAAAAATCACAAAATCGCCGGAGCCTATCGACTTGGCATGGGTACTGATATCATGAAATCCTATGGGAAAAAAGGCTTCTACACCCAAAGTCTCTTTAAAATCAAGAATGGATTCAAACCGATATTGGATCAGGCGATCGAACTAGGGCGCTCCTTTATTACTCCAGACTATCAGCGCCAGCGCTTGCCTTTGTTTTTGCTATGGCGAGGCTTACATCAATTGGTAAATGAGTCCGATACTTATCGCTATCTCTTTGGGCCGGTGAGTATTAGCAACGATTATAGCCGTCTCTCCCGCGAACTGATTGTGGCTTTGATCCAACGCTATTATAGCGATGAAAGACTTTCTGGCCTAGTCAAAGCAAGAAAGAAGTTTACCCCTAAACTCAAAAAGATTGAAGTGGATGCCTTACTAGAAGGTACAGAAGACGATTTGAAGAAAGTGGATCGCCTAATTGAAGATTTGGATCCAGGGGACTTCCGCTTGCCAGTCTTACTCAAAAAATACATCAAGCAAAACGCGCGTATCATCGCCTTTAATGTCGATCCCAAGTTTAGTAATAGCCTAGACGGGATGATCGTTTTGGACCTCAAAGAAATCCCGGAAGAAACTGGAAAAATGATGGCGGCTAAGTAAAGAAAAAGGGAGCCCGATGGACTCCCTTATTTTGAAAAACTTTACCAACTACTACTATGAGAAAATACGTTTCTTATTTCTTTTTTGAGAGTTGCTAGCTGTGTAGCACCTACACCATAACTTACGGTATATCATTTCTTTAGGTTACATTTTTTATTAAGAATGCGTAAAAAAAAGTCAATTTTCCTTTTACCCCTTTGGGGAACGCTTTGCCTGCTCTTGGCATGTCAGCCAGAGGTGATCATTCCGGGTGATCCGATGGATTTCGAAATAGCAAAAGGAGACTATCGCTATCACCTCAGGGGCGCGGTCGAAAGAGACCAAATGGGAGAGGCCGATTTTTACAGAGCTGGTACCTATGTGGTGGTTCATTTTGAGTCTCGGACGGATTCGGTACGATTGGAATTAGCCTATGAGGAAACCCGGGAAAATCACGTGGGCGAATTTCGCGTGAAGCAAATTGATGAGGTCGGTGGTTTTGTTACGCTTTTCAAAAATGGAACCGAAAACTACTGGCAGCAAAGTGGCACCATCGCTATCAGTAAAAGCACCGCAGATAGTATTGTCGGCCGGATGGACAATGTGATGTTGGCTACTCCTTCAGCCGATACGCTCAAATATGTCGAACTGAATGGGGCTTTTGTAGCCCTCTAAGCCTTAGGGCGCGCCCAATCATATCCTTTGCGCACCCAGCGCAATAATTCAGGCGTAATATCTTCTACTTTGCTAATGCGGATGTGATAATAGAATTTTTTGCCGTACTGCCCTTTTTTGTGGAAGATCTTGTCTTCAAATGACTCATTGTGATAAAAGGACAGATCTAATACTTTGCTCATGGGACGAGCGATCAGAAATGCTTTGCCAACTGAAAACACAATGGCCTTTTTAGCCGCGCCTACGTTTACATCCGGCCAATCATAAACGGCAATTAACAATTGATCAAATGCCAAAAGAAGGTTTTCTGGTTTACCCACAAACAAATCATCGATCGTCACATTTGTACAAAAATGCGACTGATGGGGCGAGCCAAACACTCTTTCACATTTGGGGCAAGTCCAAGCCATGATGCTGATTACTTATCTGTTTCATTAACCACTTGCCTGATAAAAGTGTTTCCATCATACAAATACAAACCTTCTTTCAATTTCGGATGACAATTCGGATCCACTCGACTTTCTAAGCTATCTCTTCTATCTATTGGCGGTCCCTTGTCCCAGATCTCTGCGGCCAGGATTTCGATTTTATCAATGTAGATACTGTCCCCACAAAGGCTAAAAGTAGTGCGATAATGACAATCCCAAATGCCTTCAAACTCCAAGCCACTGCCGCTGCCAGAGACATGCCAATAGGGCGCAAAAGAGAAGACTACCTCAGCTTTCAAAAGGTCAATCACTACCATCTCTTCAATGGTATTGCCCTTACTACTGGCTCCCCAAGCTGCCTCTGTTAACCTATGCTGGATATTTAAGTAGATGAAACTATGCATGGAGGCCTGCTCCGCAGAACGCCAAACCCGAACGTTTTCTACTTGCGAACCATTAATACTGGATACCAATACCTTGATGTGTGCTCCTTCTAGCAAAAGCAAACAGTAAAGATCATTGCCTGCTTTGACCATATCATAGCCATACATTCCTTGTGTGTGCATCCATGCGGTATCTAATTCATTTTGTACCAGATCACCCATGATACTTTGGCCCCAAGCAAACTTGGACCCAAGGAGGAGAGCAAAGATCAAATAGTATCGCATTTTCTATGTGTTTTTACCGCTGCGCGGAACGCTTATCAATGGGGGAAGGCTTGAGTTGTTGAAGGACTGAATAAATAAGAGATTTATTAATTCAACAACTCAAGCCTTCAAACAATAAATCATGCGTTCTGCGAAGCAGTAAGCCCCAATAAGCAGTCCTATAATAAGTACGACTAAGTTCTCTCAATCAGTATAAGGCTAGATACAGCTAGCTCAATCTGTTTGAGAATATTTTTTTGCTTGGCTGTTTACCTTTTCCTTTTGCGCAGGACTAATAGAAAAATCACACAATAATAGCCGATATGCGCACTTTTTCAATCCTCACTATTCTTGCCTCATTATTTGTCTTTACCTCTTGCGTAGACTTAGCCGAAAAATTTGAATTTGACTTCATCCTCAAGTACGCAAGCATTGATTTTACCACTGAAGCAGTTGCTGAGGCGGGGGAAGTCGTATTGGGAGAACTCCAAGTACAAGCCGAATTGGGTAATCTATTGCAAGAGCAGGACGCTAATGTTGATCGTCTACTGTCTTTGACACCTAAGCGCTTTTATTTAGAGATTCTAGACTCTCAGAGCCTAAGTTTTGACCCAATCGAAAGCTTATCGGTTTACATCAGCGCCCCCGGTCAAACGGAGTTTTTACTAGCGAGTTTAGACCCAGTAGGCGATGGCTCCCAGCAATGGGTTGAGCTTGATATCGTTGACAAGCCTGAGATGCAGTCCTATCTAGAAGGCGGTGAATTTAGGGTGCGCTTAGTAGGCGTATTTTCGGAACCAGTAGCAGAAGAAATCAATTTTAGAGCCAGCTTTGAACTAAGCGGTAGAGCTCACCAATAGCATAGTTGACATTGTTTGTATAGTTTGGAAAACTAGCGCGCCGTCATCCCGAAGGCTTTTAAGGGAGGCGGCGCTTTTTTTGTTACCCCTGACATAATCTGTCAGTATGTATTCCTATCTTGACAAGCAAAAAGCATGAATCACCTTTCTCGCCTCCTATCCATATTGACCATCTTAAAGTCAAAGCGATTGGTCACAGGGACTGAGTTGGCTCGGAAATTTGAAGTTAGCCTCCGGACCATCTACCGCGATATCAAGAAATTGGAAGATTCAGGTGTCCCCATTATGACCATTGAAGGCAAAGGCTATGCAATTATGGATGGCTATACCGTGGCTCCGGTTATGTTCAACGAAATGGAGGTCAATGCATTGGTAACAGCTGAAAAGCTTATTGCTAAAACCAATGATGATTCACTAATTGATCATTTTCAGCAAACCCTAGCCAAGATCAAGTCTGTCTTTGTTGGCTCTTTACAGGAACATGGGGAATTACTCGATAGCAAAATGTTGGTTCTCAAACGTAGGGATGAAGAGCATAAATCGGCTTCTCTCTCCTACATCCAGATGGCGATCACTCATTTCAAATTGATTGAGATCAGTTATCAAGCACCGGATAAGGAAACTACCCATCGAAAAGTGGAGCCATTGGCGATTTACTCTTTCAATGAAAAATGGATCGTGATTGGCTGGTGCCGCCTAAGAAACGATTATCGCTCCTTTCGTTTAGATCGAATTCAGCATTTTAAGATTTTGGAGGAGACCTTTGAGGATAGAAACTTTGACTTGGGAAAATATTTTGTGGCTTGTGAAGAAATTGAATATAACCCCTGACATATTCTGTCATAAGCGTCTATTACATTTGAAGTGTAAATAAACAATCACTTAAAATTTAACACTTATGACAACGCAAGAGATCGCAAACAAATGGGCCAATTATTGTAGCACAGGTCAGTCTGAAAAGGCCTACCAAGAGCTATACCACCAGAATTGTATTAGTTTGGAAGTACCAGGTGTACAGGGCTACCCTGAAAGAGCAGAAGGAATGGCGGCCATCATGGAAAAGGGTAAACAATGGGGAGATATGATCGAAGCTTTCCACGGTATGGAAATCGAAGGCCCTATCGTCGCGGGAAATTATTTTACGGCTACTATGAAAATGGATATCACGATGAAGGGCCAAGAGAGAAGAGTCGATGAAGAAGTAGGGGTTTATAAAGTAGAAGACGGAAAGATTGTACAGGAACAATTCTTTTACTCTGTAGGCTAAAGGGTTATGGCTCAGATGCTCAATTTGAGGATCTGAGCCAACTTGATATTAAACAAACGGCATGCAAGCACTATTAATCGAACGACTACGAGACATCCTACTCCTAAAAGGGATAGCATGGGAAGAGAAGAAAATGATGGGAGGCATCACCTTCATGGTGGATGAGAAGATGTGTTTTGGCACCTTAAAGGGAGGCCTGCTTTGCCGGATCAATCCCGAAAAAAGAGAAGCATTGCTCAAGCAAAATGGGGCAGAGATTATTCACCAAGGCGGCCGCGAAATGAAGGGCTATGTGCACGTACAGAGCTATGGCTTAGAGACGGCGCATGAATTGAATTTTTGGGTAGATAAGTGCCTTGAATTCAATCCACTCGCTAAGGCCAAGAAAAAGAAATAGGTTTTTGACTACAGTTAGATGTTTCGACGGACTCAACAGGGATGCTAGCTAAAATCCTCAATTTGTCTTCCTGAGCTGCGTCGAAGGATCTTTAGGTTTTCACTGCTTCGCAGAACGCTTAATCTGTGTGGCATGCCTGCCACACCTAAAAGCAGATGGGTAGGGGCGTGCAGGTCTACCGCCCCAAGGGATAAACGTTCCGCGCAGCGGTAAACCCAAAAAATAAAGCCGCCTCAACTAGTGAGACGGCTTTCCTATTGACATTTACGAGACTACTGTAATAACCACATGACAGCATTGATGTTGTCATCACCGCCGATACGGTCAACGGCTGCTTTCCAATTATCACCATTGAGGGCTTGCTCAGCGGCAGGATAATTGAAACGAAGCGGGACTTGATTGTTATTGACGTTGTCTGGACCCGGAGTAATCTCAGGTAGCCCAGTACGACGCCAGTCAAAGTAAGCTTCCATGCCACTGACAAAAAGAGACATCCACTTTTGAGTAGCGATTTGCTCTAGAGCAGTATCGTTGTCGTTTGATAGTTGTACTCCTGACTGAGTGTAATAACTATCTGCAGCTTCGATACCGTACATATCAAAAGCTGCTTCGATCCCGGCTTGGTAGAAATCCGCCGCATT
>CAZHOC010000135.1:0-9277 GCA_964534295.1 uncultured Bacteroidia bacterium
TCCCAATGAAGCATAGATTCATAAAATGGAATCCCCAATTTATCGCAGACCGTTTGCAGTACTTTTTGCGGGTTTTTGCGTAGTTCTGGGCCATCAATCACCACTGGTGTTTGACCCAAAGCCACTAATTCTTGGTAAAGTTCATACTGCGTTTTGATGCCAATGTCATATAGTTTGGGCTGAGGGATTACCTTAGAAAAAGATACAATCACTTCCGCAGGCTGCCGGATCAAGAGGAGGTTTACGGTCTCTTCGAGGAACCCCCGGTCAAGCTCCATGAGATGATGAGCCATTTGTTTGAAAAAAACTACTGGCTTTTCCCAATCACCGAGCATTTGGGCTACCACTTTAGCGCCATCGTTTTCTTGCTCTGCCATAATCTGCTCCCTGCCAGGATGTTGCTCCCCACTCACCCTCAAATAATGGGCATAGAGTGGTTCATCCACAACGCGGGTATCGGGACGTTGGGCGAAGCTATACATCAGGGCAGTAGAAATGTTACGTGGCCCTGACCAGAGACAGAGTTTTTTGGCCATAGGAATAATCGTTGAGTAGTAATCAGAAATCAAGGTAGGCAGGCTACCAAAAAACGGACAGAAATATACGCTAATTGCCCGGCTAGAACCTATAAAGTTGAAAGGTATTTTTTTAGTAACTTCTCCCTCCTTAGGACTTTGCTAAATCTATCCAAGAAGATAAAATGGACAAATTTATTCTCGCATTGGACCAGGGAACTACCAGTTCTCGGGCCATCATTTTTGACAAAAACTCCAAAATTGTCGGCACCTCTCAACAAGAGTTCACTCAGATATTTCCCAAACCCGGTTGGGTTGAGCACGATCCCATGGAGATCTGGAATTCTCAGATTGCCGTAGCTAGAGCTGTTTTAAAAGATACCGGTATCAAGCCTAGCCAAATCGCCGCCATTGGTATCACCAATCAGCGAGAAACCACCATCGTCTGGGATAAGGAAAGTGGCAACCCCGTCTATAATGCCGTGGTATGGCAAGACCGTAGGACTGCCTCTATTTGTGATGCCCTTACTGAAAAAGGTCTAACTGACTATGTCCGTGAGAATACAGGTCTGGTGATCGACGCTTATTTCTCTGGTACCAAAATCAAATGGATCTTAGACTATATCGCCTTCAACAATCCTGATATCAAACAAGAAAACCTTGTCTTTGGGACTGTTGACAGCTGGTTGATTTGGAATCTAACCAAAGGGGAAGTGCACGCCACGGATTACTCCAACGCCTGCCGTAGTATGGTTTACAACATCAAGGATCTCGCTTGGGATGAAAAGATGTTGAACGAGCTTAACATTCCAGCAAGTATGCTACCAGAGGTACGTCCATCTAGTGGAGACTTCGGCATGACCGATCCCTCTTGGTTCGATGGTGTGCAGATTCCGATTAGAGGGGTCGCGGGCGACCAGCAGGCAGCACTATTTGGCCAAGCTTGTTTTGAACCAGGCATGGCCAAAAACACCTACGGTACGGGTTGCTTCTTGCTGATGAATACAGGTGAAGAGCCCGTCTTTTCGAAAAATGGTCTGATCACTAGCCTTGGTTGGGGGTTAGATGGTAAAGTCAATTATGTATTGGAAGGCAGTATTTTCATTGCCGGGGCAGCGATCCAGTGGTTGCGCGACGCGCTCAAAATTCTCGACGACGCCCCTGATTCAGAATACTATGCCAGCAAATACGAAGATAATGGAGGGGTAGTAGTAATCCCAGCCTTTGCCGGTTTAGGAGCGCCTTATTGGGATATGTATGCTAGAGGAGCCATCTTCGGTTTGACCCGCGGTACTGGTAAGGGCCATATCATACGCGCTACGCTAGAATCTCTGGCCTACCAAACCAGAGACGTACTAGGCGCCATGCAACAAGATGCTGATCAAGAAATCAAAACCCTCAGAGTAGATGGCGGAGCTTCAGCCAATAATGTGTTGATGCAATTTCAGGCGGATATTCTCGACTCAACCGTCGAACGCCCAGAAGTAATCGAAACGACAGCTCTCGGAGCAGCTTATTTAGCAGGCTTAGCCGTGGAGTATTGGCAGATGGATGAAATCAGTCAAAGCTGGCGTCGAGATGCAACATTCTCTCCAGATATGCCCGCCGAAAAACGAGAAAAACTTTACGGCCAATGGCAAAAGGGAGTTAAACGTTCCATGAAGTGGGAAGAAGAGGAATCCTGAATGAGTTAGAAAATCGTAAATAACGACTTTTCGTATAGTCTAATGTTTGGTTTATTTGTATTAAGAATTTACCAAACATCAGACGCATATGGATTTTAATTACTTTATCAATGCCCCGGTAGCGCTGACCATATTGATCAGCACTATCGGGATTAGTATTTGGGGACTGATCAATGAGGATATCAGGGATAAACATACCCTCATCCCATACGACATGATCATGTACAAAGAATATTACCGTATGCTGACCAGCGGATGGATGCACGGTAATACGATGCACCTCCTTTTCAACATGGTGACCTTTGTGTTTTTTGGCTTTATGCTGGAATACCGACTGGGTCATTGGCAATTTGGGGTTCTATATATCATAGGGATGTTGATCGGTAACTTGATTCCGACCTTACGCTATCGTAATGATACAGGCTATGCGGGTAGTGTAGGTGCGTCGGGAGCCATCAGTGCCATCGTTTTAAGTGCGGTGATTTGCAATCCTTATCTCAAGTTTGGCATCCCATTTTTATCCAACGAATTTCCTGTACTTCAACTACCGGGCTACATCGCGGCCTTTGGTTTTATCGTCTATAGTGCCGTCAACAGCTTGCGCAAAGCAGAGATGCAGATCAATCACGATGCTCACCTTTGGGGGGCAATCGGAGGGATCGCATTGACCTTCCTTTTAAAGCCCAGCGTCACGACGGTAATTGAACGCTTCATTGCTTCTATCTAAAGAAATTTGATTTAGAAAATTCATAGATCGCGACTTCCAACTTCAGCCCCGCATATGTCACATATGTGGGGCTGTACGTGTTAAATGCACATTAAATGATATATCTCAATTCAAACCTTTTAGGCCTAGGATGGTCTTTTATGCATAAATTGAGTACCTTATTCGAAACTGAAACTACAAGTCTGAAATTTTTTAAAATATCATGAACAAATCTCGTGTAATTTCTACCGCAGCGATGGTATTTGCTGGCTTTTTGTTGCTAGTATTCCTGACCTCTGGTGCGTTTGTTACCATCAAGACCGGACAAAAGGGCATCATGTTCTACAAGTTTGGAGATGGACTAGATACTGAGACGATCTATGGCCAGGGCTTTCATGTGATTGCTCCTTGGAATACGATGATAGTTTTTGACGTACGTAAACAGGAGCTGACTGAGGAAATGGACGTACTTGCCAACAACGGTTTGAGCATTCATATCGATCTTACCCTCCGTTATCGTCCAGAAGCAAAGAAAATCGGTCTTCTCTACAATGAAATTGGTGGGGAGTCAGAGTATCGTAATAAGATTATCATTCCAGAAATCAGATCTTCAACTCGTGAGATCATCGGTAATTATTCACCAGAGGATCTTTACTCAGCGAAGAGAGAAGAAGTCCAAGACAAGATCTTAGAGCGGACCAAAAAAGTATTAGCAGAAAACTATATCGATTTGGACGTTGTATTGATTCGTTCGGTAGAACTGCCAGAAAAGATCGTTGCCGCCATCGAGCGCAAGCTTGAGCAAGAGCAGCAGTCTCAGGAGTACGATTTCCGTATCACCAAAGAGAAAAAAGAAGCCGAGCGTAAGCGTATTGAGGCAGAAGGTATCAAACAGTACCAAAACATTGTCTCTCAGAGTCTTTCGGATCGTCTCCTTCGCTGGCAAGGTATCGAAGCCACTAAGGAATTGGCCAACTCCACCAACACTAAAGTCATCGTTGTAGGTGGCGGAGATAGTGGATTGCCTTTGATTTTGGGAGGCCAGTAGTATAGCGTTTGCTCCTTCGGAGAACGCTCAATTAAGCCGCAGGCAGGATTTTGGTCCAGCCTGCGGTTTTTTTTATTTGCTTGAAAAGGCCCCACTATTTGTAAGAGGTTCGAGGCAATCGTTCCGCGAAGCGGTAAGCCAAAAAGCACAACTACTCCTTACCAAAAATAAGACAGTGCTGCCGGGGTAACATGGACTTGTTTTCAATCAGGCTCAGACCTACCGCATTCATTTCCTTTTCTACTTGAGCGGCGGTCATCTTATGCAAAGGTTTGATCGGCACAGAGGGGTCTTCACCTCTATACTCCACGAGCACGACTCTAGCGTTCGGCGATAGAGCCGTAACAATCCGCTCCATCATCTCCCTCGGATAGGCAAACTCATGATAAACGTCTACCATCAGCACGAGGTCGACACTTTGAGGGGGAAGCTTGGGATCATCCTCTGTCCCGAGAATAAAATCGACATTGTCTAGGCCGTTCTTTTTTTGCTTTTCGGCCATGATATCAAGCATCTCTTGTTGGATATCCACCGCTTTGACGCCACCTTCCGGCACTAGGGGCGCAATTTTAAAAGTAAAATAACCCGATCCCGCGCCTATATCCGCGACTACATCCGTGGGCTTAAGTTCCAGTGCTTCTAGCAGCAAGCTACCTTTTTCCTCTGCTTCGCGCTCGGGACGTTCAAGCCATCCAGCTCCTAGATGTCCCATTACTTGGGAGATTTCGCGCCCCATATAGTATTTGCCGATACCATCATAGCTTTGTTTGCCTTGGGTGTAGATATCAGCCTCAGGCTTTGATTGGGTCGTTTGGGTACTTTCACCTTCGGTGGAACGCTGGCTTACTTGTGAGGCTTGATTGCAGGCGAAAAGACCCAGACAGAAAAGTAAAAGGAATCGCATAGTAGCACAATTATTATCCTTAGAGAGTTTTTCATTAAAGCCATTCCGCTAGCAATTTGTTATTGCTCAATTTGTCTTCAAGGCGATTTATGAGGGAACAACACCTTTGTAATTTGCTAAGGCTAAATGGAAATCATCAACATTAGTGCGGGGATAATTGAGATAAATATTTCTATAAATGCCTGAATTTCAGCCCACAAGCGAACGCTTGTTAGCTCCAACTAAATAAATGTTCAAAAAGAGGAGGATTTTCTCACTTCAAATTGTTTTAATACTGATCTAACTCTGAAGTAATAAGCTACATCATTTACAAAACTTTACCATTTTTATGAACACCTTTCGAACGCTAGGTGTCATACTGCTATTAGCAGTAGGCACTGCGCAAAGTGCATGGGCCCAAGGCTCGGTCGAGCCTATCGCCAAAAAGTATCTACTTGAGCATCAGACCGAATTAGGCCTAAGCCAAGCAGATATTGAAAACTGGGTCATTACAGACTCCTATACCTCCTCCCACAATCAAGTCCAACATCTTTATATCCGCCAGACTCACCAGGATATAGAAATCTTCAATGCCGTAGCCAATTTCAACATTTGGCAAGGTAGAGTCATGAACATGGGTGATCGTCTTGAACGCAATGTGGCAACGCGCATCAATACGGTACAGCCTAGCTTGACTCCTTTCCAAGCTATCGAGGCAGCCGCAAATCACCTTGGCCTTACAGCTACCGAACCAATTGCTGCAATCCAGCCGATTAGCACCAAAGAATTTCTCTTTAACAAAGCAGGTCTCTCTCTTCGTGAGATTCCAGTTAAGTTGATGTACCAGCCGATGCCCGAAGGCGAGATCCTACTTGCCTGGAATGTTACCATCCTCATGCCCAATGGCCAGCACTGGTGGAACATGCGTATCGATGCCAATACGGGCGCTTTGCTACAAAAAAATGATTGGATCAGTCAGTGTGACTTCGATGATCCGCTACATCTACACAACTTCGTTCCAACTACGAATCATAAACCAGCAGGTCCAGCACACACCCTCCATCCGGAGCATAGCATGATGCCGGCCCAATATCGGGTAATCCCTACTCCATTTGAGAGCCCTAATCATGGCCCTGACTCTTTGGTAACCGACCCAGCAGATGCGATAGCCTCTCCTTTTGGGTGGCACGATACTGACGGAGTTGCTGGCGCAGAATACACTATCACTCGTGGTAACAATGTATTTGCCTACGAAGACCGCGATGCAGACAACAATCCAGGTTTCTCTCCAGATGGCGGTCCTAACTTAGTGTTTGATTACCCATATAACCTCAACCAACCCGCCCCTGGCTACCAGGACGCTTCTGTTACCAACCTATTTTACTGGAATAACCTCATGCACGACGTGTGGTATCACTACGGCTTTGATGAGGCCAGTGGTAACTTCCAGACCAACAACTATGGTAACGGTGGTCTAGGTAATGACGAAGTAGAAGCTGAGGCTCAAGACGGTGGCGGTACAAATAATGCCAACTTTGGTACTCCTGGTGATGGTCAAAATCCTCGCATGCAGATGTTCCTCTGGACAGCAGGCGGGGCAAATAACAATCTATTAGATATCAATTCACCCAGTGTCATAGCCGGTAATTATACCGCTGTGGATGCGACCTTTGGACCAGGTGTGCCTACTACGCCTATCACTCAGGATTTGGTACTCGTTGAGGATGGTACTAACCCAGATGTCAATGATGCTTGTGATGCGATTACCAATGCAGCTGCTATCAATGGCAAGATCGCCTTCATTCGCCGTGGCAACTGTACCTTTGTTTCTAAGGTAGAAGCTGCGCAGAACGCTGGTGCCGTAGCCGTAATCGTCTGGAATAATACCGGTGGCGCTCCCTTTGGTATGGGAGGCGCAAGCAATACCATCACCATTCCTTCGGTTATGATTTCGCTCAACGATGGTAACGCTATCCTTGCAGAGATCAATGCTGGTAATACAGTAAACGGTACTTTGGTAAACGCCAACCCTACCTTCGATCGCGATGGCGATTTTGATAATGGCGTAATCGCTCACGAATACACTCATGGTATCTCTAACCGTTTGACCGGTGGTGGAAATAATGCTAGCTGTCTCTTTGGAGCAGAGCAAATGGGTGAAGGTTGGAGCGACTGGTACGGCCTCATGGTGACTTTAGATACCAACTTCGTCAATCGCGGTATCGGTACTTATGCTGCTGGTCAGCCAACCAATGGCACAGGCATTCGTCCTGCGCAATATTCTCCCAGTACTGCCATCAACAATTTTACTTACGCATCTACCAACTTCGCCAACCAAACTAGCCAGCCGCACGGCATTGGTTTTGTTTGGGCCACGATGTTGTGGGATATGACCTTGATGTTGATTGATCAATATGGCTTCGATCCCAATATCTACACAGGTACTGGTGGCAATAACATCGCCATGCAATTGGTAACCGATGGTTTGAAACTCCAGCCTTGTAATCCAGGTTTTGTGGATGGACGTGATGCGATCCTTATGGCTGACTCTATCAACTATGGTGGAGCCAATCAATGTCTCATCTGGGAGGCTTTCGCCGCTCGTGGACTTGGCTTCAGCGCCAATCAAGGTAGTCCAGGTAGTCGAACCGATCAGGTAGAAGCTTTTGATTTACCCCCGATTTGTTTGACCCCTGTTTCGTCTCCTTCTGCTGCCTTTAGTGTTCAGATCATCAAAGATTGTCGCGGTGAGTTCACCTTTGATGACAACTCTACTGACGTGCCTCAGACTTGGGATTGGGACTTTGGCGACGGAAATACTTCTAACCAACAAGAGCCGACTCACACTTACGCTGCTAGTGGGGTTTATACCGTAAGATTAATCGTGACCAATACAATCGGTAGCGATACCACTTTCCAGACAGTTGTAGTTTCTCTACCAGCTGAACCTACCGCTGCGGATATCACTTATTGTCCGGGTGGCAATGCCGCCTTCAATGCCTCTAGCAACGGTACTACCTATTGGTATGATGGCAACCAGCAGTTTCTGGCCACAGGTGATCTTTACCTGTTGTTCAACTTGAATAACGACACCTCACTCTTTGCCCAAAATGTGATCGAGTTCCCACCACAAAATGTAGGGCCTCTGACGGGATCTATCGGAGGTGGTGGATATCACAGTACCGGCTTCACCGGAACGCTTAATTTTGAAGCCTTCCAGGAGGTAACGATTGTCTCTGCTTGGCTTGATGCAGGTTCTGCCGGTCCACGTACGATTTACCTATGGGATGGTCCAGTAAACTCTGGGGTGCCTTCTGGTAATATTATCGACTCCGTCGAACTCAACATCCCAGCTGGTCCTCAGCGTGTAACCCTTGACCTAGAGGTTCCAGGTCCTGGCCAATATAGTGTTGGCGGTACTAGCATAGATCTATTCCGTAACAATGCTGGCGTCAACTTCCCATACGCTATCAATGGTCTTATTTCGATCAATAGTTCTTCTGCTTCTACCTCAGCTGGTGGTTTCTACTATTATCTCTACGACTGGGAAGTACAAGAGAAGCCTTGCTTCAGCCCCCTCAAAGAAGTGAAAGCAGAAGCCGCCGAGGCAGATTTTTCCCTCAACCAAACTAGCGGTAGCGATGTCACTTTTACTGACTTGTCTACCAACGCCAATAGCTGGGAGTGGGACTTTGGTGATGGCAATACTTCAACTCAGCAGAGTCCGAGCTACAGCTATACCGCCTCTGGTATTTATGTGATCACTTTGACGATCAATGGCATCTGTACGCATACTGATACAGTAAGCATCATCATGTCTAGTCTGGAAGACCTTAGTGCTACGCTTAGCGTAGAACTGATCCCAAATCCAGCAGTTGATCAGGTACAGTTAGAGTTTAGTCAAGTGCTAGATCAAAGCTATAGCCTCCAAATGATCGGCATGGATGGTAAAATCGTCCAGCAGCAGCAACTGCAAGCAGGCACGCAAACTAAGAGTATTGCACTCGATGGCCTTGCAGCAGGCATTTACCTAGTTCGCATCGCGAACGAGAAGGCTCAAATGACCCTCAAGCTGGTGGTCCAACCTTAGCAATTGATTGGTATTAATTATAGGTACCCTCTAGGCTTTGCCTAGGGGGTATTTTGTTTAGCTTCAAGGCAGTGCCTTGAAGCTAGCGCACCTCAAACCCAATCTCCTCCTGCTCCTCTCCATTGACAATAATGCTCAAGCGGTGAGGGCCAGCATAATGCTTGCGGGTAGTCATATTGCGGAAGGATTGCTTGCGTTCAAAGGTGTGGACCTTATGGGGCTCGTATTCATTTTCGGTGATCATGAATACTTTACGGTTTTGCTTGCCGTTGGCCTTGAGGTAATAGATTCCATATTCTACTCTAAGTCTGAGACTTGTATCGGCCTCGTGTTGAAAGGCGAAGCTAAAG
>CAZHOC010000136.1:0-9266 GCA_964534295.1 uncultured Bacteroidia bacterium
CTGGTAGCTACGTAACCTTGATGATCTCGACTTTCTTGATCGGGTTAGGAAATGGGTGTACAGAAGCTGCCTGTAATCCTATGATAGCAGACACCTACGAAGGAAATAAAATGAGTACCATGATGAATCGCTTCCACATGTGGTTCCCAGGTGGTATCGTAATTGGTAGTGTACTTTCCTTCTTCATGACAAATTGGGAGATGAGCTGGCAGTCGCAAGTATGGTTGATCATGATTCCTACTTTGATCTACGCTTATCTTTTCTGGGGCCAGGACTGGCCAAAAGCTAAAGTACAACAAGCAGGTACTTTAGGTGGTAACTTGACTGCAATGGCTACGCCATTGTTCATCTTCATGGCCTTCTGTATGTGGTGGACAGCCCAATCAGAATTTGGTCCTACTCAGTGGGTAAACTTTATCCTCGAGTCTAGTGGGGCAGAGCCAATGCTCGTTCTTGCATTGATTACCGGTACTATGGCAGTTGCTCGTTACTTTGGTGGTAATGTGGTACATCAATTCAACACTACTGGTGTATTGTTAGGATCTGCGGTTCTTGCCTTCATCGGCTTATTCCTCTTTACTCAAATTACCGGAACAGTTGTATATGGTGTGGCCATCATCTTTGCCTTAGGGGTAGCTTACTTCTGGCCAAACATGATTGGCTTTATCGCCGAATATATCCCGAAGAGCGGTGCCCTTGGCATGTCGATCGTAGGAGCTGTGGGTATGTTGTCTTCCTTCTTCATGCAACCGATCATCGGTGGCTGGATCGATAGCAACCGCGCGGCTGGCGAAGGTCAAGGCCTGACTGGTACTGAATTAGAGCTTTTCACTGGTCAAGAGACCCTTACTACTATGTTGGCCTTCCCAGGCATCCTGATCGTAATGTTTACGATCCTGTTTTTCTGGATGAGAAACCAAAGCAAAGAAACTGCCCCTGCTGAGGTAGCCGAAGCAGTTCACTAATACGATTTTCTCTATCTTTCATTAGATACCCAAGCCGTAGAAACTTCGTTTCTGCGGCTTTTTTTGTTTATTGCTAGATACGAATGTTAAAACACCTCTTAAAAACACTCTTGATGAAAAGAATTTTATCCTTTCTATTACTATGCTATTGCTTCCTCAGTGTGAGCTTCGCTCAGCTAGGAACTAATCGCAACTTGACGATCGTCGAGGCTAGCACCGGTACCTGGTGTGTATTCTGTCCTGGTTCCGCTTTAGCGGCCAAAGACATGATTCAAGAAGCTGACAAAGTAGCTATCCTCAAATACCACGCAGGAGATCCTTACGAGACGAGTGAGTCTGACGCTCGTATCGACTTCTACAACATTACCGGATTCCCAACCACCTTTATGAATGGTACAGAGGAAATCAACGGTGGTAGCGCTGGTAGCTCTATTTACAACAATTACCTGCCTGTTTACAATATGACGCAGGCGGAAACTACGCCGATTGAGTTTAGCATGGAGGTAACCCCCTTCTCTGCTCAAAACTATACCGCCAAGATTAAATTTACCAAAGTATCATCTGAAGCTACCAACAACTTGGCCCTACATCTTGTGGTTACGGAGTCTAATATTCCTGATTCTTGGTTTATCATTGACGATGTCAGTTTTGCCGTTCGCGATATGATCCCTGATGAAAACGGTACGGCTATCAGCCTAAGCAATGTAGGCGATGTAGATTCTCTTACTTTACCCATAACTTTAGGCAGCAACTGGGTACCTGAAAATGTTGAGATTGTGGCCTTCATTCAGGACATGAGCAGCAAAAAAATCTACAATGGCTCCAAAGCTCCGACTTATGCACCTACAGGCGCTTATGACCTAGACGTTGAGAAAATTGTCAATGAAGATGAAATCTCAGCTTGTAATGACGCCTTTGCGCCAGATTTCCTCATGCTCAATAATGGTTCGGAAGAGCTGACTTCTTTTGATGTCAAGTATAGCATCAACGGTGGTCCCGTCGGCACTTACAATTGGACCGGTAACATCAAGTTTTACGATAGAGCGCGTATCGCCCTTCCGCCAATCAGCTACACCAATCAAAAAAATAACGAGCTAAAAGTTATGATTGAGAATATCAATGGCGTAGCAGATTCTGCCAACAATCAAGAAATCGTCAGAAACTGGTCTGGGAATATCAGTGCTTTTGGTGCGCATACTTTATTGATCCAGCCCGATCAATTTGCAAGTCAAAATAACTGGATCATCAAAAGCCAGCAGTTTGGTATCCTCGCCGGTGGCGGTCCTTATACTGACGGTAACACTAGCGTAATCGTTGAGAGTATCAACCTTCCAGTGCTGGGTCCATTGGAAAAAAATTGCTATTCCTTCGAAATCTATGATACGGGTGGAGATGGCTTTACGGGTGGTTCTTACTACCTCATCAATGCCTTTGGGGATACCATTGCCTCCAATGCTACAGGTGAGTTTGGTGCTAATGAGACTACCGACTTCAACCTGACTTGGTCTACCGATATCGAGCAGGAGCTCACGCCTCAGTTTGCCCAAGTATTTCCTAATCCGAGCAGCGGTCTATTTCAGGTCCAGCTAGCTGAACGCCCACAACAGGCTTTCGATTGGCAAGTCTTCAACCTCAACGGCAGCTTAGTGGCTCAAGGTTCTACTCAGCAACAAGAGCTTAGCCTCGACCTCAGCGATCAGGCCAACGGCATCTACCAAATCGTTCTGCGCAGCAGTGATAAAATGTGGTCTCAAAAGCTGATCAAGCACTAGGACCTAACAAAATATTTCATCAAAAGACCCATGTAGGAGTTTCCTATGTGGGTTTTTTGTATTTGGCTCACTGCTGCGCAGAACGATTATCTCTAGGGTGCGGCATGCATGCGCGCACATACCGCCAAAATCATTTCGAGCGAGCGCAGCGACGAGAAATCTCCTTTCCTCAAAGACGTAATTACAATTTACCGGATAGGAGATTTCTCGTCGTCCCGCTGCTCGGGACTCTGTCGAAATGCCAATTAAGGTAATTGGGGTTGCGACAAGGCATTGCCTTGTCGCCTGCTGGGATAATCGTTCCGCGCAGCGGTAAGCATACCCAAAGGTACCTAACTACAATATGAAATAGAGTATTGAAAATACGTAGCGCCGCAAAATTTTGCGGCGCCAATAATCACATTAGGTATAAAATACTATCTATCAAATAGATAACTATCATCCCAATATCACATTTCGTCTCAATCCAGAAAAATGAAGCCCGGCCAGAACGGCCGGGCAACTACCAATACACCAAACTCAAGTGCTTCTTCAGTAGCTTGTAAGCTCCTCAGAAATCCTTCCTAAAAGTCTTTGATATCTTCTATTGCCGGGATCAAGGGTGATCGCTTTGCGGGCATCATTCTCAGCGCTGGCATAACGGCCAAGTTTGCGGAGGAGTTCGGCGCGCACGGCAAATACATCTGCGTTTTGTGGGCTCAATCGTAGAGCTTCGTTGTAATCAGCGAGGGCTTTTTCATTATCACCCTGACTGACATAAAGGGCTGCGCGGTCTAAGTAGGCGTTCATCAATCCAGGATCGAGACGAAGTGCGTGGCTAAAGTCGGCGAGGGCTTCGCTTTCTTGCTTGAGCATTTCGTAAGCTACTCCACGTTGGTGGTAGAGGCTCGCTTTGTCAGGATATTGACGGATAAACTGCGTGTACTCATTGACAGCGGTCATCAGTTGTTGCATCTTCTCGCGGTTACGGCGACGTTGATCGGCAGCGAGTTCTGCTTCTTTTTCGGCCAAGAGCTTCGTAATATTTTTACGATCGGACTCTTTGGCGAGTAATTCCTGCGGACGAGGTAGAGAAAGAGGTGTGTCCATCTCCGCTAGCAGGGCCGCAGTATCAAGATTAGGCAAAAGTGTCTTTTGATTTACCGGCTCTTGGGTCTTGTTTTTTGCGTTTTCAGTATAGGATTCCTTGAGCATGCCTGCCAACATTTTGGCTTTGTTATGCTTAGGCTCTAGGTCCATTACTTTTTCGAGGTCATAAACCGCGAGGTCAATACGACGTTGTTGCTGATAGAAGCGGCCACGGCTATGATAAGCTCCGGCATTTTCAGGATTCAGGCAAATCGCCTCATTGTATGACTGTAGGGCTTTTTCTTCTAAGCTCAATCCTTGATAGCACTTGGCCATCATGTGATGAATCACGGATGAGGTGTTTTCGTCCTTGTTTTCGATCTCATTGAGATAGCTCAGCGCATTGCGATATGATTCGGCATGCAATTGGGCAAATCCCATGATCCACTTGCTTACGTCTGCTTGGTGGCCAGCAAAAGTGCCTTGCTTCAAATCCTCACTTAAAGCTTGCTTGCCGATATGCTCTCCGAGCAGACTGCTCATTTCTTGGTAGCGCTCCTCCATCGAGAGATAACGCAGTACCACTTCGTCGGCATCGCCAGCAACCTTGCGATAATCTCCCCAGATTATTAGGTCTGCTTGATGCTCCTGCGCGATTTGCCGAGCCTCATCTGCATTTTGCGGACAGAAGCCTTTATGCACATACGCGACTCTCAATCCAATGTCCTCGCTAGCCTGTAAGCTGTTGATTTGACTTACAATGCCTGACTCAAAATAAGAATCGGTCGGTTGACAATCGAGATGCGAGCGAAACGGCAGTAAGAGTACGTTATACGTCTTCTTAGTGATAAAAGCCGTTTGCTGGTTGTACAACTCAGATTGTAAAGCTTGTTCGACTGCCTCGCTCTTGGACATCTGCTTCCAGGTCAAGACAGAAAACACCATCACCAGTACAGCAGCCAAACTTACCGCAGCAACTCCTCTCTTATAAGAGCGTGGTAAACTTATCGTAAACCTACGACGGTATTGGTCTACTAACTGATCGATCCAAGCGTTATCGTTTTGTGGACGAACTTTTTGTTGTGTGTCGACAGTTTCGGCAACTTGTCTGGCGGACTGAACTACGATCACAGAACTTTGTGTTGTATCCGATTCTGTGCTATCCTCCCTAATATGTTCGGTCTTTTCCGCGCGAGACTCCGAGACTACTGGATCAGGCGTTCTCTCAATGACTGTGTGCGAAGCGGATTCTTGGCTAGGCCATAAATCTGTCCGTGTGCTCAGCTGTAAAGTTTCTTCAAGACGACTATAGTCTAAGAAACGTGGTGTGTTTAAGCCTTTGAGTTCCTGAGTGCAAAAGTACATACCTGAAGGTACGCTTGCCCTTGCTTCAGGCTCTGGCTCCGGTGTCAGTTCTACAGCTTCGCTGCTTGCCCCGAGGGGCTGGCTCAATAGTTCTGTCGAAGTAGACAGATAATACATTCCTTCTGGAAAAATCTCATGTTTTTCCCATTCCTCCTTTACTTCCCAATACTGGAAAGGATCCTGTGGGATCTCCTGTAGACGGAAGCGTTCCGGGAAGCGGCTACGAACATGATCATAAGTCTCCGTAAAGGACATACCGTTGGAAAGCGACTCATATAAGTGCTGTCTCAAAAGATTGTCTTTCGCTTCTTCCCCGTGTTGCGATAAGACCAAGACCTGTGGGATCCCTGCAAAAAGCAGTTGCTCTACAGATTCGAGACTAGCACCTCCATCCAATATGACAAGCTGTAATTGTCCTAACTCCTCAAATTGGATGCTATCCCCATTGATTGCTTTCCTTCTTCCGCCCGAGGTATTGAGATACCAGCGATCGGAAATGGGACGCTCTGACATGAAATGTAAAATCACGACATCTTCAGATGGTGATTGACCATTTAAAAGGTCAAAGGCCCATACTTGTCCTTCTTTACCTTCTGTAACTACACGAATGTTGGAGTCCTGCGGGAGATATCCTTGGAGTTCGGCTTGTAAGAGTCGGGCCTCTTGCACCGCTTTTTTGCGGCTAGGCTCGCTCGCTACATTAGCGATATAGATATGCTTATAGGTTTTCGCCTGCATGACTGATAGATACTAGAAAGCTTGAAGGATAAGTGAATTGGTATGATTCGAAGTTATATGTTTATGCAACTGACTCAAGCTTTCAATTCGCGAGCCGTCAATAAGACGTGGCGGACGGACATTTTTGAGGAGTGAACTATCTCAATTTAGAATTAGGCCAAAAAGCCAAAATTCGCATATTGCAAACTGGGTGTCAGTAAATACTGCGTTTACATATAATATCCGAAAACATGAACACGAAACTGTGTCTGAAAAGGCCTTGGATGACAATTTCCCTTATCCCACTGTTTCTCCTTTTAATAGGGGTGTTAGCTTGTACCCAAAATAGGACAAAGTCTTCTAGCCCTCCTAAGCACCCCCAGACCTTTGTTTCTATACTCGGGATTGCCCAGGATGCCGGCTACCCTCAGGCGGGCTGCCAGAAGGACTGTTGTCAAGCCGTATATAAGGATAGAAGCAAAGCCCGGAAAGCGGTCTGTTTGGGAATCGTAGACCAGATAGGCAAAACCAGCTGGATGATCGAAGCAAGCCCAGAATTTCCCGCTCAATACCACGATTTGCAGCAATTAGCGCCACAAAACCAATTTGGGGGGATTTGGCTCACACACGCCCATATCGGTCATTATTCGGGATTAGTGCATCTGGGCCGTGAAGTGATGGGCGCCAATCAAGTGCCAGTGTATACTATGCCACGCATGCAGCAATTTCTAGACACTAACGGTCCTTGGTCCCAATTGGTCAAACTGCAAAACATCCTCCTACAGCCCATACAGGCCGATAGCAGCTATATCCTAAATTCGCAGATTGCGATCGAGCCTATCCTAGTCCCACACCGGGATGAGTTTTCTGAAACCGTAGCCTATATCGTTCGTGGGCCCTCCAAATCGCTGCTTTTTATCCCTGATATCGACAAATGGAGCCGCTGGGAGCGAGATATCCGAGAATATATCCATCAGGTCGATTATGCCTTATTAGACGCGACCTTTTTTCAAAACGGAGAAATACCTGGCCGCGATATGTCTGAGATCCCTCATCCCTTTGTAGAGGAAAGTCTAGCGCTCTTTGCCGATTTGCCATCCGAGGCTAAGGCCAAAGTGCATTTTATCCACTTCAATCACACCAATCCTTTATTACAAGCCGGCTCCGCCGAACGCCAAATCGTTTTGGACGCAGGTATGAATATCTCCGAGGAGGGGATGGTCTTAGCATTGTGATGAGATTGGGGGGTTCGTTCTTGTTTTTACTCCCGAAAGCTTTCGGGATGCGGAACGCTTATGTCCAATAATATAAAGGGTATCAATCGATACGATCCGTAGCGACGCAAAATTTTGCGTCGCTACATTTTTGTAAAATGTAAACATTAGACACAAGCGTTCTGCGCAGCAGTAGCCCCCAAAAAATCCGTCAAAACCAAAGTCTAAATATCCCACTAAAGAGGATCCGAGCCCTGAAAAGCCGCAGATAGCAGGATTAGGCCCTGATTTTCGCATTCTGCGAACGTCTGCACTAGTAGGCTAGGAGGAAGCTGATTGCCATCTGGCCAGAGCCAATGGGGCGGTTTCATATCACCCAGTTCGGTCAAGAGGATATTGGCCAAGGAAAGCCTCAGTTGAGCGAGCATACTAAGCGGTAAGTCCTCTGGCAAACGATCGGGCTGCATTTGATGGGCCGTATTTTCCTGATCCACCAACTGCAAATTGCAGACATCCGCGACCTGAAGTTGCGCGAAGGGATAGGCCAACAACTCCTTATATATACGGTCGAGTAAATCGAGGGCCTGCAGATTGCGATTTTCGCCCTGATTACTAGTGAAAAGCGAAGGCGCGCCCAACTCAGCCACAAATTGCGCGTGAAACTGCTTGAGCTCGTCAAACAGGCTCAATAGTGGATGTGGAGCTTCGACCAACTGCAGCGCAAAGCGATTATCCTTTAATAAGGTATCATTCCATTGCTGGATTTGTGCGGCCAAAGTCTCGCGCCAAGCAAAACTCGGCAGTTGCTCGGCCAGTTTGCCCAGCAGATCGCTATGCTTGACGCCCAATTGCTCGCGCAGCTCATTGATTTCGTTGCCTTGCATGAAATCCCGTAAGAAGTCAGCAAATTTCTCGATCTCCATGGCGTGGAACGCTTGGAAGGGGCCCTTAGGCTCGAAATAGGCCAAAAATGCCTGCCGCCTGCGCTGCAATGATTGCTCACAAAGCTCCGCCGCCGTCTGGCTTTGCTGGATTTGTTCATGCAAGCTCGCCAAAGGATCTTCCCGCTGTGCCGCTTCAATCTCAAAAAGCCGTTCCGTCAGCACTTCTATATGCAAATGATCGGGAAAAGGCGTTTTGGCCTGTCGGCTGTGCTCCAATTCCTCAGCCCAAAGTGGCAAACGATCCAAAAGCATGGCTTTTTCCTGCTGGTATGCCATGACCAAAGGTTGAAACATTCTTGCCTGATGCAATTGCACCATGGGGTTTTCTACTTCAGACTCCTTTGCCGCAGGGATTTGCAAGAAGTCTTTGATCTTGGCTTGCTGGGCCAGCCAATTTTGTTCCCAGTTTTGGGCCAGTTGATCCCACTGAGCCTGGAGATGAGTCAGATAATCTTGTATCTGCAAAACCTGCTCTTGCACCACTTTTTGTAAGGCATCGAGGGCATATTGTTGACGCAAACGTGCCTGTTCCTGCTGTTGCTGCTGGTTTTGCAGCTGAGAACGATAGTCAGTTCGCATTTTCCGAATCCGGAGATCGGTCTGCTCAATATCGTAGCCAAGCTTATCGAGTTTGCGCTGCTGATCACGTAAACGTTGTTTCCAGCGCTTTTGTAGGTTTTCCTGTTTTCGTACTAAGCTTTGCTCTTCTTTAACCCAAGCGTGCTTTTGCTGCTCGATCTGCTCCGCAATCGCCGCCTCTTCCTTGGCAAAGTCGATTTTGGGTAGTTCGGGGAGATCGATTTCGTCTAGATCGAGATTGACGCCAAAAATTTGCTCATTGATGCGCTCGATACTCGGGCCCAGATAGGCTTGTCGCAATACTTCTTCCCGAATCACCTTACCAAAGCGTTGCTCCCACTCTGGATAGTTGTTTTCCAGCCAAGCCAAAAGACTTTGTTTGTGATCACGAGCTTGCTCGCTGAGACGTTTCTGTGCTTTTTCAAGCTCAGCTAAGCGAGTTTCGTGATTTTGGCGGGCTTCTTTGAGGGCGGTCTTAGCCGCTTCTATGCTTTGAGTACGTTCCTGCTGCAGGCTTTGTAGGCGCTTTTGGCCTTCGGTACGATCTATCTGTTGTTGAATGTGTTTCTTTTCCGCAGCGATCCAGCGCTCGGGACTGATTTCGGCAGATTTTGACTCCGGTGCTAATTTGAGGCTTTCGCC
>CAZHOC010000137.1:0-9266 GCA_964534295.1 uncultured Bacteroidia bacterium
ATCAGATGTTCAGCAAGGCTACACGCATGTTCATTGCCCTTAGGATTCTGCTTTTATTTCTGCTATCTCAACGAGTACAGCCCACATTTAGCATAATCCCATGAAAAGATTTCTGACTTTTTCTCTTTCTGTTTTTTGCCTGCTAGCGCAGAACGCTTATTCGCAAGATACCCTATCTACCAAGCCGACTTTTACGGCTTATGAGTATGTTTCCATTGTGGTGGAGTATGGTGAACGCGAACAACGAATTAGCATTACCGACGGCTTCTACAAAAGCAATCGCTATGCGCTCAAAATCATAGAACCAGTGGTTTTGCAAAGGCAAGTCATGGAAACTGCGCCTGCCCCCGAGGCTCCCGCCTCTAATCCTAATGCTACTACCCTCAATTCTCCCACGGCTGAGAGCAGAGCCAATTTGCCCCATAGTGATCGCATCAAACGCTTAGAAGCTCCCGCTACCGAAAAACCCCTCATTACTGCTGATTCTACTCAATCTGTATCAGACGATAGGTTCAAATCCAATGCGCCCAGAGCTGATTATCAGGTTAGAGGGGAGTTTGACAATAGTTATGTTTTTCGCCTGCTTTCAGAGTACCAAGCTATTGGCTGGGAGGTAAGCATGATGGAGTTTGGGGTGGGCTCCAAGCAATTACATGGCGATAAAGTAATGATGATTATCCTACGCCGAGCGCTTTAGTTCGCTATAAATGCTTGAGCTTTGGCTGTCATAGCTTCAAACTGCTCAGCTTCGTCAGAGGCATAGGTGACGGCTTTGTCCATATAGCCAATGGTGCTACTGATCTTTAATTGAATCAAATAATCGTCCATTTGAGCACCTATTTGGGCAATCTCATCGAGTCGCTTGACCGCCAATTTGAATTCAGCATTTTGATGTAGAGAAACAAGTTCTGCTTGGTAAATCGTCCTTTGCGTGCTGTCATTCAGCATTTTGATATTTCTTTCCGCCGCCTCTGTAAATCGGTGGTAATAGTCCACCACTTCGCTGTATTGAGATGCCTGAGTATGGAGCTCATTGCGCAAAGTCTTCCACTCTGCTACTTTGGCTGCCAGTTTTGGGTCATCAAGTTGGGCTTTTTCAAATGCTTGTTCTAAGGCATCTCCATAATATCCTCTGCTGTTGTCGCTTGCTAGAATAGAGACCTTTTGACTCGTACTGGGTTTGGCAATTTCAACTTGGGCCACCACTGGAGGAGCTTCTTTAGGTTTAGGTTGGAAGATGAAAACTGAGGTCGCAATGGCAACGATGACAAGGACAGAATAAAATATAGTTTTCTTCATGATTGGCTTTTGATAGTTGATACTGCCAAAAGCGACAGAGGTTGCTCAATTAACCTTATTTAACAAAAGCTACTGCTTATATTTGGCAAAACTTAGTTTCCTATGTCTCTACTCGCCGGCTTCGCCGAACGCTTGGATCAAGCTGCTTTTAAAGCCCAAGCGACCCCCCAAATTAGCCTTGAATCTCCCCTTTCTGTTGATGATGCTTACCAAGTACAAGAGCTTTCCTTAGCTCAGCGTTACGCCCGCGGCGAACGCTTAATCGGGCTAAAACTCGGTTTTACCAGCAAAGCCAAAATGGAACAAATGGGCGTCCACGATATGATTTGGGGCCGCCTCACCGATCAGATGTATCTGGATAGTGGAGGTACTCTAGAGATGGATAGGTTTATCCATCCACGAGTAGAGCCTGAAATCTGTTTTAGAGTCGCCAAAGACCTCCCTTGGCCGCTCAAGCGCGCGGAGTTGACAGAATATATTGATGGCATTGCGCCTGCTTTGGAAGTCATCGACTCTCGCTACGAAAACTTTAAGTTTTCTCTAGAAGACGTTATCGCAGACAATTGCTCCTCTGCAGCCTTTGTCGTGGGCCCTTGGATGAGTCAACATACACCTCTTGCCAATCTTGGGATTGAGTTAATCGTAGATGGAGAAACCGTCCAATCGGGCAATTCCGATGCAATTCTAGGTGATCCCTGGGAATCAGTTTTGGCTGCCGCTAGATTGGGACATCAATATGGACAGCCTATTGTCGCAGGTTCTTATCTGATGGCAGGTGCTGCTACTTCAGCTGTCTACCTGGAAAAAGGTCAAAGCATCGAAGCCAAGGTAGATTCCTTGGGAACGATTGGTTTTAATGTCGCCCAATAAGTTTTTTTATTTTTGAATCCTCCAAGCTGAAGTAGCCTAATTAGACATGAGAAAAGCTTTACTTTTTATTGTGGCTTTTGGATTTATTATTTCCACCAAAGCCCAAGGGCCTGATTGGCATTTTCATTATGGACAGTCCGGCGCTTACTTTTCGATATTTGATCTGCAAATTGACAAGGAGGATAATATCTATTCCTTAGCCTCAATTTTCCCCGGAACAGACATTGATCCTGGACCTGAAGAAATGTTGCTCGAAGGCGAGAGTAATAGTAGTCTAGCCTTGCTTAAGTTTAGGCCCGACGGCTCCATTGTTTGGGGCAAATCGCTGGGTAGTCTTTCTGCTCAACTAAGACTAAGCCCAACTGGTGAAATTATATTGGGAGGGGCTGTATTTAAAGAAACCCAATTAGATGGACAGACCTTTAACTCCAAAGGTAAGTCCGACTTTTTCCTTGCCAAATTATCCTCCGAAGGTGATTTGCTTTGGGGTTTTACCGTAGGGAGTGAAGGCGGAGATGAAAGTCTGAGGGACCTAGCCGTCGATGCTGAAGGCAACATTTTGATATATGGTGAATTCATGGGAGATATGGATGTAGATCCCAGTGAAGCAACCGTCGAAATCAAAAATAAAGGTTATCGCGATGTTGTATTGCTCTCCTATTCTCCTGAAGGTAAATTGAATTGGGAGACTCATTTTGGGAGTAGAAGCAATGAATTCCCCACCAGCATGAGCATAGATCATCAGGGGAGAATACATATAATAGGATCCTTTTTGTATACATTCCAGATGTCTGTAGCGGGTGAGAACTATCTACTTAGACAAAAGGGTTTGTCAACGATGTTTTGGGCTTGTGTAGACCAAAAGGGGGAAATCAATTGGATCAAAAATGCTGGAGGTCCTGGCTTTGCTAATGGAGGCTTCCTAAAAATGGCTCCAGATAGTAGCTTTTGGCTACTCACCTCCTTTACGAGACAAGCCAGCTTTGCCTTTGAAGGAGCAAGCGATACCCTAACTAGCATGAATGAAGATGCGCCCGATTTAGTATTGGCTCAATATGACTCTGCTCAAAATCTCTTACAGACCCGCCAATTCCGCAGCGAGAGCTATGCCGAGATAATCGACTTTGATCTGACAAGAGATGGCCGGATCTATTTGAGCGGTAATTTTCGATCAAATTTAGATATAGATTGGACGGCTGAGCCTATTTCCCTCTTGGCTGACACCTTATGGGATGGTTTTGTCATGGGACTAAGAGCAGAGGATCAAAGTATATTTTGGCTTAAACAGCTCAAAGGGCCAGACGGCGAAAGTATCAATTCGGTGCGTGAAGATCGAGCTGGCAATATTTATCTGGGAGGCACTTATATGGCCAATTCAGTTTTTGATCCGGAGGGAATCCAATTAGAATTAGAGAACGAAGGCTTTTATGATGCCTTGATGATGCGCTTCCCGGCAGTGGTGCCGCAGGAGTTGCCTAATAAAAAAAGCGCTAAGAAAAAGAAGAAAAGAAAACGATAACATAACTGAATATGAATACTCACGATACTTTAGATCCCGGTATTTACGTCGCCGCTGGCGAACGCTATGACTCCATGAAATACCGTCGTTGTGGTCGGAGTGGCCTTTTATTGCCGATGATTTCATTAGGGCTATGGCACAATTTCGGCCATCAAGATGATTTCCACGCTTCGCGTATGATCTTACGTAAAGCCTTCGATATGGGGATCACTCATTTTGACCTTGCCAATAATTACGGACCTCCCTTCGGCGCTGCCGAAGAAACTTTTGGACGTATTTTCGCCAAGGACTTTAAGCCTTATCGCGATGAGTTGATCATCTCGAGCAAAGCAGGTTGGGATATGTGGCCCGGGCCTTATGGCAACTTTGGCTCTCGCAAATACCTCATCGCCAGCCTTGATCAAAGCCTCAAGCGCATGGGCTTAGACTATGTAGATATCTTCTATCACCACCGCCCAGATCCTGATACGCCGCTAGAAGAAACTATGGGCGCTCTAGACCATATTGTTCGTCAAGGCAAAGCCCTATACGTTGGGATTTCTCAATACAGTGCTGAGGATACGGCCAAGGCTGCCAATATGCTGCGTGAGATGGGAACCCCTCTTTTGATTCACCAGCCACGTTACAGCATGATGGATCGCTGGGTAGAAAAAGGATTACTAGACGAATTAGAAAAACAAGGCACTGGTTCGATTGCCTTCTCTCCTTTAGAGCAAGGAGTCTTGACCAGCAAATACCTCAAAGGCTTACCGTCTGATTCGCGTGCGGTCAAAGATGGACGTTATCTAAAGCCCGATAGCATCAGTGATGAGACGATCGATAAAGTACGTCGCCTCAACGAAATCGCTGAAAATAGGGGACAAACTATGGCACAAATGGCGATCGCTTGGCTGCTAAAAGACGAGCGTATTACCACCGTTTTGGTTGGTGTTAGCCGTATGTCCCAATTGATTGACAATGTGGGTTCGCTGGATAAGCTAGAATTTAGTAGTGAGGAATTGAGCGCGATTGAAGCGATCTTGGATAATGCTTAATCCTCCTATTTACTGCTCCAATGGATTGTAAAGGAAGGTGAGCATCAACAAAAATGAAATGCCCAGCAAGACCATCGCAATCTGCAAAAAGATAGGATACTTATCCTCCGTTTTGCGGAATGTGGTGGCTTGAATGGGGCGTTTTTCTAATTCAGATATCTCTGAAAATACCTCAGATAAGCGTTCAGCTTGCTGGGCCCGAAAATAAGCACCTCCCGTCTCATTAGCGATCTGAAGTAAACTGGCCTCATCCAATTCGGTACCTCTATCCGCTACTTTGCTCGAACCAACCCCAATACAGTAGATCCGGATATCAAATTCTCTGGCGAGTTTGGCGGCGGTAACTGGATCGATTTGCCCTCGGTTATTGGCACCATCAGTCAGCAAAATCATGATTTTACTGGGTGTCTCGCTTTCGCGCAGGCGATTGATTCCCACTGCTATGGCAGATCCAATAGCTGTGCCTTGACGACGGATAATTCCTCCCTTCACTTCCTCAATCATGGTTTGAAGCAAATCATGATCTAAGGTCAAAGGTGCGTAGGCAGAAGCGTTTTCAGCAAAAAGGACTACTCCGATCTGGTCATCTGGTCGATCTGAAACAAAACTTACGGCCGTCTCCTTGGCGACTTCCAGTCTATTGGGGAAAAAATCACTGTTTTCCATGCTGCTGCTAGTATCTAGCAGTAACATAATATCAATGCCTTCGGCTAAGCGAGTTTGTACTTCTTCTGCACTTTGGGGGCGTGCGACCGCTATGATCATCAAGGCCAGCGCCAACAATTGTAGACCTCTAGGTAAGACCCTCAGCATGCTTAAGCTAAAGGCAGGCTTTTTGAGCTTGGTGGGATCATAGCTCAACCGAATCACCAGGCGCTGCTTCTGGAAATAGCGATAATACCAAAAGAGGAAGCCTGGAATCAGAAGCAGCAAAAAGAGTGCTTCAGGATTCGCAAATAAATCGATATGAAATAGTTGGTCCAACGCTTACAAAAAACGAGTTTTTTGCTACCCAAAGCAAGCCCATTCTTAGCGGTTGAGAACTTAGAATGAACCGTTTGGCATACAAATACAAAAAAGGGCCTCTCCAATTGGAGAAGCCCTTGAGATTTTTTTAGTCGGATACCTACTAAACTAGCTTGTTGAGTGCAGCCATGACATCATCATAGTCAGGCTCCTGAGCGATCTCAGGTACTAGTTGAGAGTAGCGTACCACATTGTCTTTGTCAACGATAAATACGGCACGAGCAGAAAGTCCTTTCATAGGACCGCTTAGGATCTCAGTATTGAATTCGTTGATGAAGTCGCTGTAACGATAGTCAGAGCCAATGATCACATTGTCAACGCCTTCGGCAGTACAAAAACGCTTCATTGCAAAAGGAAGGTCTTTTGAAAGTACGATACCAACTACGTCTTTGTCATCATAGCCCGAAAGTTCTTTGTTAAAGCGCACGGTTTCCATTGCGCAGATACCTGTATCTAAGCTTGGTACACCAATCAAAACCTTGATTTTGTTGTCAAAATCGTAAAGGCTAACCTCGCCCAAATCTTCAGTCACAAAAGTGAAATCAGGGGCAGGAATACCAGGAGCAGGAATATCATCTTTAATGGAAAAGGGTGTGCCTTTTAGGGTAACACTTGCCATGAGGTTGCTATTTTTATTTTGTGGCGTAAAATTAAGACAAAAAGGGGGCAAAAGCGAAAGTGCTGTAATATTTATCCAATCCTTACGACTGATGCTAAAAAGAGGGAAACAGAAAGCATAACAAGCTTTCTGCCGAAGGGTTTTGATATTCGAAAAATCATATCTTATTGCGCCACAAGCAGCACCGAGTTTGACCAAGCAGGAGGAACAGGCATTCGTCGCGTTGATCGAAACGCATCAGGGCATTATCCACAAGGTATGTCGTTTGTATGCGTTCGGCGAAGCCGAACGAGAAGACCTCTTTCAAGAAATTGTCCTGCAACTTTGGCGTAACTACCGTAGTTATAGCGGCAAGGCCAAAATCTCAACTTGGATGTATCGTGTGGCCCTTAATACTGCGATCTCTGCCCTGCGCAAAAAAGAACGTCGACCCAA
Organism: uncultured Bacteroidia bacterium; assembly: GCA_964534295.1. Classification (GTDB taxonomy): domain Bacteria; phylum Bacteroidota; class Bacteroidia; order J057; family J057; genus JBCAWW01. The sequence goes on from CAZHOC010000137.1 coordinate 6,803, forward strand.
TCTCAACAGTAATGAACCTTTGCCTTTCGGCCTCGCCGAACGCATCCAAGACCCTGACCTCGCCGAAAAGCGCCAATTTTTATACCGTGCCATCGAGCAGCTGTCAGAGATTGAAAGAGCTATCGTGCTGCTCTATCTAGAAGATCACTCTTATGACGAGATCAGCCAGATCATCGGTATCACCAGCAATAATGTTGGGGTCAAGCTCAATCGTATCAAAGTAAAACTCAAGAAAAAAATTAGTCCCCACTTCGAATAAGCAATATGGATCTCGATCAACTCAAATCGCTCTGGGAAGCAGAAAATAGCTTCCAAGCCTCTACCGGATCTACGGGCAGAGGGGCGGAGGAGATCCGTAAAATGATTCGTAGCCGCAGCCGTACCTATTGGCAAAAGATTCGTCGCAATACCCTCATTGAGATGGTGTTGGTCCTGCTGGCTATGCTAAGCGTAGTAGTTTTTGCCCGCACGCAAGATGTTTTTGTCCTGCCGGCGGAGTGGCAGGCTTTGTGGATCATGGGGGGGCTGGGATTGGCTTTTTATGTTTTTAAGTTTTTTAGCCTCGGCCAATTGCCCGCCTCTGACCAAGCGATTGAAAGCTTCCTACAGCAGCGAATCAAGCGACTCAAAGCATATATGCGGCTCTATCGAGTCCTGATCGTCGGTTTGGTGCCCATTTTAGGGGCGGCTGGGGTGCTTTATGGCTTTGTGCGAGAATCCGTGATTTATGATAGCGTCTGGCCAAATATCCCCAACTCCACTTGGTTTTGGGTAATCAGCGTGATGCTCGCTTATGCTGCCTTGGCGGCCTGGGGCTCTACTTTTTACCTCAAACGACTCTATGGGCAACACCTTGAGGAGCTAGAAAAGGGCCTTGCTGAGCTGCAGGGATAAGCGTTCTGCGCAGCACTAAAACCAAGAGCAAGAAAAGCCATCTACCATAAAGCAGGCCCTGAGATTGAAATTTATCGCTAGTCTTTTTTGTTTTTTCACTCCCGAAAGCTTTCGGGACGCGGAACGCTTATTCGAGGCTTTGAATTTTTTCCTCACTCAAAATTGTGACTTTGGATTTCCCTTTGTATCTAAAAGCCAACTTCCCTACGAGTTGTTCATCTAACATTTTACATACAAAAATAATCCACTACTATGGAATGGTTGAAAGACCTTGGTTTAGAATTGTCCACTGTCATTGACTGGGGGACAAAAATCTTAATGGCCGTTGTGGCCCTGATTATCGGCTTTTGGTTGGTCGGTAAAATCACTGGACTGGTACGCAGAGCTCTGATAAAGAGAGAGGTAGACCCCTCTTTGCAAGGATTCTTGTCTGGTTTAGTCAATATTTTGTTAAAAGCGGCGGTATTTATTTCCGTGGCCTCTATGGTAGGTATTGAAACTACCTCCTTTGTGGCTATGTTGGGTGCTGCTGGTCTGGCAGTAGGTTTGGCGCTACAAGGTAGCTTGGCAAACTTTGCCGGTGGGGTTTTAATCCTGCTTTTCAAGCCCTTTAAAGTTGGAGATTTGATCGAAGGCCAAGGACATTTTGGCGTAGTTAAGGACATCAATGTCTTCGTTACTACGCTCGAAAGCCCTGATAGCAAGAAGATCATCATCCCTAACGGGCCACTAGCAAATGGCAGCATTACTAACCTTTCTGATATTGGGCACCTTCGTGTAGACCTAGTAGCAGGTATCGGCTATGGCGAGGACATCAAAAAAGCCAAGGATGTGATCATGAAAGTGATGCAAGACGATCCTAAGGTTATGGATAGTCCTGCTCCTTCGGTCAACGTACTAGAACTAGCGGATAGCTCCGTAAACCTAGCGATCCGTCCTTATGCTACTGTGGCTGATTATTGGGACGTATACTTTGGCATCACAGAAAAAGTAAAAATCGCTTTGGATGAGGCGGGTATCGATATCCCATATCCTCAAACCGTAATGCACCAAGCGAAATAATGCTTGCATGCTTGAGTAGTTGCGGGAGAGAATAATTGATTCAAACCTTCAGCAATTCAGAAAATCAAAAAATAAAAACCGTAATTTCCCCCATGCGCGTACTCAACGCCTTGGGGGAATTTGGTTTTTTGCTGTGGCAAGTGCTGCAAAATCTTCGCTATGTCTGGCGAGATCGCAAACGAATTGTCTATCAACTGGATCATGTGGGCGTCAATTCTATCCCCTTAGTATTGCTGATTGGATTGTTTGCGGGTGCAATCATTGCGTGGCAAGCAGCTTATCAATTTCGAGGGATGGTTTCCCTTTCAGTTTTAGGCGGACAAGTATCTCGCGTCGTTATGATGGAAATGGCGCCTGTACTTACAGCCTTGGTGATTGCAGGCCGTATTGGCGCTTCGATGACGGCTGAAATCGGTTCCATGAAAATCACCGAACAAATCGACGCCCTGCGAACCATGTCTATCGATCCGGTTCGTTATATCGTGATGCCGCGTTTTTTAGGCCTTAG